>VHCN01000060.1 GCA_016871675.1 Verrucomicrobiota bacterium | reverse complement strand
ATGTCAACGGCCGAGGCGTGGTGAAAGACGAGGCGGAGGCGGTGAAGTGGTATCGCAAGGCGGCAGATCAGGGAGATGCCAGAGCGCAATCCAACCTCGGCAACATGTTTTGGTTTGGTAACGGAGTCGTGAAGGACGAATTGGAGGCATACAAATGGTTCCTGCTGGCCGGGGCAAAGGGCAATGACCTGGCGAAGAAGAAAATCCCGCTAATTGAGCGCGACTTGACTGCCTCGCAGAGGGCCGAGGGCCAGCGGTTGGCGCGCGAGTTCAAACCTCGTGAGTCCGCACCTTCAGCCAATGACACCTTGACCGGCCGCGACGTTGCGGCACTGCCCGAATCTTCCGGCACAGGTTTCTTCATCACGGACGATGGCTATCTCATCACCAACCAGCATGTCGCCGGTGAGGGCGCGAAGGTGCGGGTTGTCACGGCAGCAGGCATGTTTCCGGCGCGTGTCGTGAAGGTGGACAAGGCGAACGACCTCACGTTGCTCAAGGCCGAAGGCCGATACGCGGGAATGCCCGTCATTTCCAGCCGCGGAGTGCGCCTCGGAGCAACCGCAGCCACGGTGGGTTTTCCGAACACTGGATTGCAGGGGTTTTCGCCCAAGCTGGCCAAGGGGGAGATTGCCAGCCTCGCCGGTGTGCAGGATGACGCGCGGCATTTCCAGATCAGCGCGCCCATCCAGCCCGGCAACTCCGGCGGCGCGCTGGTGGACGAGCGCGGCAACGTCATCGGCGTGGTGGTGGCCAAGCTCAGCCAGAAGGCCGCCCTCGCCACCACCGGCACGCTGGCGGAAAACGTGAACTACGCCGTGAAGAGCAGCTACCTCCTGAGCTTCCTCGAATCCGTCCCCGATGTCGCCGCGAAGTTGAAGGAGCCGAACACGCGGGACCGCAAGTTTGAGGACGTGGTGAAGTCCGTGGAGCAGGCCACCGCGCTCGTGCTGGTGTATTGAGCCAATGCGGGAACGGCGGCTTGCCGACCAGCCGCCGAGTTCAACCGAACGGGCGCGGCAACGTCATCGGCGTGGTGGTGAGGTGGTCGAGCCAGCGGACTGCCAACCCATTTCATGCCCCGCCGGCGCATTCTTGGCGTTTACCGCGCCGGCTTTTTCTCCTACTCTCCGGCGCCGGGTGGACGCGGAGTCCGGCCGCGCACGACATGACCAAGCCACAAGTCCTCATCGTGGATGACGAGAAGATGACGCGCGACGGCCTGCGCGCGGCGCTCGAGGATCGCTACGATGTTTACGTGGCCGAGGATGCCGCGTCGGCGATGAACCTGCTCGAGCGGGATCACTTCGCGGCGCTGCTCACGGACTTGAAGATGCCGGGCGACGACGGGTTGAAGCTCATCCGGCGCGCCAAGTCGCTCGCCCGGCCGCCGGTGTGCATCCTGATGACCGCCTACGGCTCTGAGGATGTGGCGGTGGACGCGATGAAGCACGGCGCGGACGACTACATTTCCAAGGGCCGGCTGCAGATCGAGGAACTCGAGATGCGCATCGCGCGGGCGCTCCGCAGCCAGACGCTCGAGTCGGAAAACGTCCAGCTCCGCAAGCAGCTCGACACGCGGTTCGGGCTTGACCACCTCGTCGGCGAATCGCCGCCGATGCGCGAGGTCTTCGAGGCCGTGCAACAGGTCGCGCCGACGCGCGCGAGCGTGCTGTTGCTCGGCGAAAGCGGGACGGGCAAGGAGATGATTGCGCGCGCGATCCACCAGCTCAGCCCGCGCGCGCGGGCGCCGCTGGTCACGGTGCACGCGGCGGGGTTGCCGGCGTCATTGCTCGAGAGCGAGTTGTTCGGCCACGAGAAGGGCGCGTTCACGGGCGCGCACGAGCGGCGCGTCGGCCGCATCGAGCAGGCGCAGGGGGGCACGCTGTTCTTCGACGAGGTGGGCGAGATCGACGCGACGGTGCAGGTGAAGCTGCTGCGGTTCCTCGGCGAGCGCACCTTTGAGCGCGTGGGCTCGAACAAGACGCTGACGGCGGATGTCCGCGTGATCACGGCGACGAACAAGGACCTCGGGGCGATGGTGAAGGCGGGGACATTTCGCGAGGACCTTTACTTCCGGCTGCGCGTGGTCGAGCTGCGGCTGCCGCCGTTGCGCGACCGGAAGCAGGACATTCCGCTGCTGGCGCAGGCGTTTCTGCGCGAATTCGCGAAGGAGAACGGCAAGCCGGTCAACGACTTCACCGCCGAGGCGCTCGAGGCGATGATGAAGTATCCATGGCCCGGCAACGTGCGCGAACTCCGCACGTCGATGGAGCACGCGGTCGTGTTCTGCCGCGGCGCCACGGTGGACACGCGCGACCTGCCGCAGGCGCTGCGCGATCCGCTCGCGGGCGCCGAGCCGCTCCTCGCGCAGGACGCGCTCACACTCAAGGAGGCCGAGAGGCAGCTGCTCATCCGCGCGCTCAAGGACTGCGGCAACAACCGCACGCACGCCGCGAAGCGCATGGGCATCAGCCGCCGCACGCTTCACCGCAAGCTGCACGAATTCCACCTGGAGGGTTTTTGATCCACGCGATTCCGACACGCCAACGCCGCGCAAGCCCGTCGGTGGCAAGCCACGCCCGGCTCCCCTTCTGATGCGCGCCCAGGAATTCATCCACTCGCTCGAGTCCGGGGCGGCCGCGCGCCTGCTCAAGGGGCTCGCGTTCGTCCTCGTCTTCCTCGGGCTTGCGACGCTCTTCAACCTCCAGCAGTTCCGGCATTTCGCATCACCGGAAGCGATGGACGCCGCGCAACTTGCGCGCAATCTTGCCACGGGCAGGGGTTGCACCACGCACTTCATCCGGCCGTTCAGCGTGTGGCTGCTGGAGCAGCACAACGGGACCAACGCGCCGGCTTCCGCCGGGGCGCACCCGGACCTCGCGAACGCGCCCGCGTATCCGTGGCTGCTCGCCGAGTGGATGAAACGCATGCCCGCCGAAGCCGCCATCGCTCCCGCGAACGAATTCAAGCGGCACGAGCCCGAGCAGCGCATCGCGTGGCTCAACCAGTCGCTTCTGCTGGTCGCGTGCTTCATCGTGTTCCGTCTCGCGCTGCGGTTGTTCGACCGGTTCGTGGCGTGGCTCTCGGCCCTCGCGCTGCTGCTCAGTGATGTGTTCTGGAAGTTCAGCCTGTCCGGACTGCCGACGATGCTCGGCGCGGTGCTCTTCCTCGCGATTCTCTGGTGCCTTGTCGCGGCGGAACAAGGCCATCGCTCGAACGGCTGGAGCTGGGCGCGGCTGCTGCCCGTGGCGCTGCTCGCGGGCGCGCTTGCCGGCGCGGCGGCGCTCACGCGCTACTCGCTCGCCGTGCTCATCCTGCCCGTATGCGTGTTCCTTGGCGCGGGCTTCGGCATCAAACGCGCGCCGATGGTGCTGCTCGCGCTCGCGGCGTTCGCGGGCGTGTTCACGCCGTGGCTCCTGCGCAACCACGAGGTGAGCGGCACGCTCTTCGGCACCGCGGGCTACGCGATCTTCGCCGACTCGGAGCGCTTTCCCGGCAGCCGCCTCGAACGCGCGGTGAACCCGGCGAATCCTGAGACGCCGAACGACCTCGGCAAGGTGGACCTCGACGAATACTGGGCGAAGTTCCGGCCGAACTTCACGCGCATCCTGGCGGATGAGCTGCCGCGGCTGGGCGGGAGCTGGCTCGCGGCGCTGTTCCTCGCCGCCCTGCTGCTGCGGTTCAACAGCCCGGTGCTCGGCAAGACCCGGGTGTTTGTGCTCTCAAGCCTTGGATTGCTGGCGGTCGCGCAGGCCTTCGGGCGCACGCAGATGTCCGCGCTGTCGCCGGACTTCAATGGCGAGAACCTGCTGGTGCTCGCGGCGCCGGTGGTGTTCGTGTTTGGCGTCGGGCTGTTCTCGGTGATGCTGGATCAGTTGCAGCTCGAGACGCCGGCGCAGCGCGGCACGGCGGTCGGACTTTTCATCGCGGTGATCAGCCTGCCGCTGGTGCTCACGCTCACCGGTCCGAAGCGCCCGGCCATCGCCTGGCCGCCGTATTATCCGCCGTTCATCGCCGAGCGCGCGGGCTGGCTGGGCGGAAGCGACCTGATGATGAGCGACGTGCCGTGGGCCGTGGCGTGGTATGGCGGGCGCGATTGCATGTGGCTCACGTGGGACGCGCGCGAGGATTTCCAGAGCGTGCATCGCCGCCGGCCGGTGCGCGCGCTGTATCTCACACAGCTCACGCTCGATCAGAGACTCGTCTCCGAAATGCTGCGCGGCGAGGAACGCGACTGGGGCATGTTCGCCGCCGAGGCGATCGTGGTTGGCGAACGGCCCGAGAACTTCCCGCTGCGGCACGCGTTCACCGAGGGCTTCCCCGACCAGCTCTTCATGGCCGACCGGGAACTGTGGAAACCCGCGCCGTAGCGCGTGCGTCGTCGCGCTTGAATCAGAAACGGAATGGGCGCAACGAACGCCTCACGCCTGTTTCCCCTCGCCGGACGAATTGAATCCTGCTCAGAATCCGGCCGTCATCCAACCGCACCGCGACCAAACATGAACACGACCCGACTGTTTCACCTCGCAACTTTGGCGGCCCTTCTCGCCGCAGCACAGCCGCTCCGCGCGCAGGCGCCCGAGTGGATCTGGCACGACAACAAGGGCAAACCCACCGAGTCCAACGAACGCCGCTTCTTCCGCAAGATTTTCACGGTCGAGGGCAAGGTCACGAAGGCCGTGCTCACCACGACCACGGACAACGAGGGCACGGCGTTCGTCAACGGCAAGTCCGTCGCCACGTGCCTCGCATGGGAGCGCCCGGAGGTCGCGGACGTCACGGCGGAAATCAAGGCCGGCGAAAACATCCTCGCCCTGCGCGGCATCAATCACGGCGGGGCCGCCGCAACCATCGCCCGGCTTGAAATCACGTTCGCCGATGGCAAGAAGTCCACGGTCGTCACCGATGCATCGTGGGTTTCGTTCACCGAAGATCAGGCGGGCTGGCAGCAGCTTGCCTTCAAGGCCGACGGGTGGACCAAGGTCGTGAGCCTCGGAAAGCTCGGCGTCGCGCCGTGGAATGACGTCTTCGGTCCCGGCGCGGGCAAGGGCGGCGCGAAGGGCGCGGCCAAGGGCGCGGCGGCAGCGCGCCGCGAGGCGACTCCGGCGGAATCGCTCCACACGCTGCCGGGCTTCAAGGTCGAGCTCATCGCCACGGCCGAGCCGGAGGAGGGTTCGTGGGTCAACCTTTGCAAGGACAACAAGGGCCGCCTCATCGTCAGCCCGCAGTATCGCAGCGCGAATCCGGACGGTGGGTTGCTCCGCATCACCCTCGGCGCGAACGGCAAAGTGACCAAGCGGGAATTCATCGCCAAGCCGCTCTACGACGCGCAGGGCATGGTGTGGGCGAACAACGCGCTCTACGTCGTGGTGAACAAATACAGCACGCGCTTCGAGAGCGGCCTCTACCGCATCAGCGACCCAAGCGGCAACGACCTTTTCGAGGACATTCAGTTGCTCAAACGCATCCCCGGCGGCGGCGAGCACGGTCCGCACGCGGTCGAACTCGGGCCCGACGGAAAACTTTACGTCATCGCCGGCAATCACACCAAGCCGGTCGAGGGCACGGCGGCCACATCGCCCCACAAGAATTACGCCGAAGACCATGTGTTGCCGCGCCAGTGGGACGGCAATGGCCACGCCACCGGCATCCTCGCGCCCGGCGGCTACGTGTATCGCACCGACCTCGACGGCAGGAACTGGGAAATGTTCTGCGCCGGATTCCGCAACCAGTATGACTTCAGCTTCAACGCCGACGGCGAGATCTTCACCTACGACAGCGACATGGAGTGGGAGTGGGGCATGCACTGGTATCGCGCGACGCGCGTGTATCACTGCACGAGTGGCGCGGACTTCGGCTGGCGCTCCGGCTCGGGCAAGTGGCCGTCCTATTACGCCGACGGCACGCCGCCGACGCTTGACGTGGGCGTGGGTTGCCCGACCGGCACGAAGTTTGGCTACGGCGCAAAGTTCCCCGCGAAATACCAGCGCGCCTATTACATCCTCGACTGGACCTACGGGCGCATCCTCGCCGTGCACCTCACGCCTCAGGGCGCGAGCTACAGCGCGACCATGGAGAACTTCATCTGCCCGAAGGGCCTCGTGACTCCCGGCGCGCCGAAGCCGCCGCTCAACGTCACCGACATGGAAATCGGCAGCGACGGCGCGGCTTACTTCACCGTCGGCGGACGCGGCGTGCAGGCGGGATTGTATCGCGTCACCTACGACGGGGCCGAAAGCACCGCGCCCGCACCGTTGAAAGACACCGCCGGCGCCGACGCCCGTGCGCTGCGCCGGAGAATCGAGGCGTTTCACGGCAAGGCCGACCCGAATGCGGTCGCGTTCGTGTGGCCGCACTTGAACAGCGACGACCGGTGGATTCGCTACGCCGCGCGCATCGCGCTCGAGGCGCAGCCCCTGACCGGATGGAGACAGCGCGCGCTCGACGAGCGGCAGACCAACGCCGCGCTCACCGCGCTGATGGCGCTCGCGCGCGTCGGCGGCAAGGACTCGCAGGACGACAGCTTGAAGGCGTTGTCCAGGTTCCCGCTTGCACAGATCACCGAGACGCAGCAGTTGGAAAAACTGCGCGTCGTCCAGGTCAGCTTCGCGCGGCACGGCAAGCCCTCGCCCGACGTGGCGAAGCTGGCCGTCGAAAAACTCGGGGCCGCGTATCCGTCGAAGAGCGAGCGCGTGAACCGCGAACTCTGCCAGTTGCTCGTCTTCCTCGAAGCGCCCGGCACCGCGGCCAGGACGCTTGCGCTCATTGACGCCGCGCCCACGCAGGAGCAGCAGATGGCGTATCTCTTCCCTCTGCGCAATCTCGCCACGGGCTGGGCGCCCGAGGAGCGCCGCCACTACTTCACCACGCTCAACGGCTATCCCGACCCGGGCGCGGCCCACGACCCGCTCGTGATGCAGTGGTTCCGCGAGGCCGGCCGACCTTATGGCGACGGCAACAGCTTTCGAAAGCAGCTCGACCTCATCCGAATGGACGCCGCCGCGAAGCTCGGCGAACCGGAGAAGACTCAGCTCGCCTCGCTCATCAACGTGAGCTCCGCCGGCGGCAGCACCGGCCGTCCCGCGGTCTCCTTTCCCAAACCGCAGCAGCGCACCGCCGTGGTGAAGGAGTGGACGATGGCCGACTTCCTCCCCTCGCTCGACGCCGCCGCGAAGGAGCGCAACTGGGCGCGGGGCCAGCAGGCGTTCGTGGACGCGCAGTGCCTCGCGTGCCACAAGATGGGCAACGAAGGCGGCGGCGTGGGGCCGGACCTCACCGCCGTCGCCGCGCGCTTCACGCGGCGCGACGTGCTCGAATCCATCCTCGAACCGTCGCGGGTGCTCAGCGAGCAGTTCGTCAACACGACCTTCGCGCTCAAGAACGGCGAGGACATCACCGGCCGGGTGATCGACGAGACCGGCGACAAGGTCGTGCTCTACGTGAACCCGTTCACGCAGGACCGCACCGAGGTGAAGAAGTCCGACATCAAGGCCCGCACGCCTTCGAAGCTCTCGCCAATGCCGGAGGGCCTCGTGAAAATGCTGACGAAAGACGAAATCCTCGACCTGCTCGCGTTCATCGAAGCCAACGGGCGGCGGAATCATCCCGTGTTTGCGAAGTGACGGGGCGCCGGAGGTGAACGCCGCGGTTCGGGCCGACGTCCATTCAACGCCCATGAACCCTGACTTCAAGGCCGCGCACGTCGCGACCGAATTCGTCCACGACTCGCCCATCATCACGTGCCGCTTCGATCCCAAGGGCGGCCTCGTGTTCGCGTCGGCCGAGGACCGGAACATCCTGCGCTGGGAAAACTCGGACGCGAAGAAGAAGACCGTGTTCAGCGGGCACGACTCGTGGGTGTGGGCGATGGCCTTCTCGGCGGACGGCCAGACCCTCATCACCGCCGGCGGCGACGACCAGTTGATCTGGTGGCCCGCCGCCGCGGAAAAGCCCGCGCCCATCCGGAAGGTCGCCGCGCACCAGGGCTGGATCCGCGCACTTGCCGTGAGCCCGGACGGGAAGTTTCTCGCCAGCGGCGGCAACGACCGGCTTGTGAAAGTCTGGAACCTCGCCGACGGCAAACTGGTGCACGAGTTCAAGGGACACGAGCTCGACGTTTACAGCGTATACTTCCATCCCAAGGGCGGCTTCCTCCTCAGCGGCGACCTGCTCTGCAAGGTCAACCAGTGGGACCTGGACACCGGCAAGCTCACGCGCACCTTCGACGGCAAGGACCTCGCGCACTACGACAAAGGCCAGCAGGTTTACTTCGGCGGCGTTCGCGGCATCGCGCTGAGTCCCGACGGCAAGCACCTCGCTGCCGCCGGACTCCACAAGGCCACCAACCCGCTCGGCAACGTCCACGAACCGCACGTGATGCGCTTCGACTGGGACAGCGCCAAGCACGTGAAATCGCACACCGCGAATGACATCAAAAACGGCGTCCTCTGGGGCTGCCGCTTTCATCCCGAGGGAACTTTCATCGGCGTGTCCGGCGGCGGCAGCGGCGGGTTTCTCCTCTTCTGGAACGCGGCGGACGAGAAACCCGTGCACCAGTTCAAGCTGCCCGACCTCGCGCGCGAGATGGACCTCCACGCCGACGGCATTCAAGTGATCACCGCGCACTACGGCCGGAAAGTCCACCTCACCAAGCTCGCGCCAAAGGCCGCGCCCGCGCCTGCAAAGAAGGCGTGAACTTCCCCGGCGCGTCAGCGCCGTGGACCGCGGCAGTCCGCTGCCGCTCTGGGAACCACACCGGGGTTGGATTGGCGGACGAAGGCGGCAGCGGACTGGCGCACTCCAAGACTTCGCGGAAGGAAACAGGGCGCACCTGGCGTTGGATTCGAGGATCCCATCGAGCGACCACCGCCGTCCGTGCATTCGGCCCCCTTCTCCCCGACTTGAGCCTGCTTCCGCGGATTCCAGCCTCAGTCGTTCACCAATTCGAGGTGGCCCGGACGCTGGCCGCGGCTCGATGCGATGAAGCCGAGGGTAAGCGCGACGGGTTCACCCGATGCGACCATGCTGTAAATGATGATCTTTTCCAGCGTGAGCTTCGGCCGGGGCTTCGAGCAGACTTCGACCATCTCCTCCAGCGACCGGAACGCGATCGCCTCCACCTCATAATCCACAGTGTCCGTGCGGATGTAGATCGCCTGGCCGATGGCGTGCGCTTGGGAGGTCATGACTTTGCGGTGGAAATGCTACCAAATCTCGGACGAGGTGCAAGCGCCCGCCCCGCCTCACCGGGTTCAAAGCGGCGGCGTCACAGCCATCTTCGCGATGAGCCGTTCGTTGAGTTCCTTCGCCGGGTTGTAACCGGAGAGCTTGAGCTTGGTCTGGAACGCGGCGACTTCGACAAGCCGCGCGATGTCCCGCCCCGGCCGCACCGGGATGATCATGTGAGGCACCTGCACGCCGAGGATTTCCACGTGGGCATCCTCGATTCCGAGGCGGTCCACGTCCCGCACCTGGTCGTAGTCCTTGAGCGTCACAACGAGGTCCACGCGCTTTTCGTGGCGGATGGCGCGCACGCCGAACATCGCGGCCACGTTGATGATGCCGATGCCGCGCACTTCCATGTGGTCGCGGGTGATTTCGGAGCCTGTTCCCATCACCTCGCGGCCGTCCTGGAGCGTGACCTTGGTGATGTCGTCGGTGACGAGGCTGTAACCGCGCTCGATGAGCGCAAGGACGCACTCGCTCTTGCCGATGCCGCTCTCGCCCTTGACGATGACGCCGACGCCGAGGATGTCCACCATGCTTCCCATTTCGGTGCCGTGCGGCGCAAACATGGTCTCGAGCGACAAGGTCGCGAGGTTGATGAACTTCATCGTGATGAGCGGGGTTTTGAACACGCTGACGTCGGCGCGCTCGGCGGCCTGGAGGAACGCGCGGTCGGGCACGTGGTTGCGGCTGAAGACGACGCACGGAATCTTGTGCCCGAACAGCGTGTCGTAGCGGTGGTGGCGGATGTCCGCCGCGAGCGACTTGAGGAACGTGCGCTCGGCCGCGCCGAAGACCTGGATGCGCTTGCTCGCGAAATACTTGGTGAAGCCCGCGAGTGCGAGGCCGGGGCGGTTGACGGTCGGCTCCTTGATGATGCGCCGCAAGCCGCGCGCGCCCGCGACGAGCTTGAGATCAAGTCGGCTGGCGTTCTCCGTGTAGAACTTCTCGACGGTGACAGGGTCGCGTTGCATAAAGGCAGCGTAGGGCGTGGGGCGTGGGGCGTGAAGCGGAGAGTGGGGCGTGTAGTTTCTTCCCGCACCACGGATCACGCAGCACGATTCACATGTTGAACTCCGGCCCCAGATAAATCTCCCGCGCCTTCGGATCGTTGACCATCACCTCCGCGCTGCCTTCGTAGATCACCTCGCCCTTGTGGATGAGATACGCGCGGTCCACGAGCTTGAGTGTCTCGCGCACGTTGTGGTCGGTGATGAGGATGCCGAGTCCCCGTTCCTTGAGGCGGCGCACGATCTTCTGCACTTCGTAGACTGCGATGGGGTCAATCCCGCTGAAAGGCTCGTCAAGCAGCAGCAGCTTCGGGCTCGTGACGAGAGCGCGCGTGATCTCGAGCCGGCGCTTCTCGCCGCCGCTGAGCGTGTAGGCCAGGTTCGGAGCGAGCGCGGCCAGGTCGAGTTCTTCAAGCAAAACCTTGAGCCGCACGGCGCGTTCCTGCGCGTCCACGTCGAGCGTCTCCAGGATGGCGAGGATGTTCTGCTCGACGGTGAGCTTGCGAAAAACCGACGGCTCCTGCGTGAGGTAGCCAATGCCGCGGCGCGCCCGCACGTGCATCGGCTCGCGCGTGATGTCGGCATCCTGGAATGTCACCGCGCCTGCGTCCGGCCGCACGAGACCGACGACGATGTTGAACGTGGTGGTCTTGCCCGCGCCGTTGGGCCCGAGCAAGCCGACGATCTCGCCGGCGTGGACGCGGATGGACACGCCGTTGACGACGCGCCGGTGCTGGTAGGAACGCGCGAGGTTCTCGGTGGCGAGGAGGCTCATTTCGGGTCGCGCTTCTTTGCCGGGCCCGGATCGTTCTTCGGTTCGGGCTTCACGCTTTGAAACAGGTTGGTGCGCCCGAGCGCGCCGGGATCCACGACCACCTTCACGTTGCCCTTGCCCGTCAACACGCCACCCGCGCGGTCATAAAACACAACGTCCGCAGTCGTGAACAACCCGGACGATTCCATGAGCGTGTTGCCCGTCAATTCGATTGTGTCGGCCGCGGCTTGGTAGAGGGCGTGGTCGGCGGCGGCGCGGGTCTTGTCCTGCTTGTTCACGATCACCACGTCGCCGTCGGCGAGGATGCTCGCGATGCTGCGGGTCTCGCTCTTGTTCGCATTGACCACGTTGACAAACTTCACCGTCATCTTGCGCGCGAAGAGTTCCATCTTGTCGTCCCATGCCTTCACGTTGCCGGTGAAGATGGTGACGCCCGCGATGTTACTGTGGGTGACGGACTGCGAAGTAATCTCGATGGGCGAGTTGGTCGCGCCGCGGGGTCGGACTGCGGAGGACTTCGGCGCGGGTTGTGACTGGTCCTGCGCGGCGACGAGGGCGGCCCAGGCTGTGAGAAGCCCGAGGGCGAGTGCGGTTGCTTTCATGGCTTGCGGCTCTGCAACAGCGCCCCGGCATTTGCTGGCCTCAGGATCGCGTGGACGTTGTTGGAAATGTTGAAGACAGCATCGGCCTGCTTGAGCTCGAACCCCTCGCCGAGAATCGTGAACTGTCCGTCGGCGCGCTCGATGCGCACCGGGCCGGGCGAGGAGGCTAGCTTGCGCTCCATGTCGAAGCTGCACGTCGGCGCCTGCACCACGACCTCGACTTCCTTCTGCTCCGGCGTGGGATACGCGTAAGTCTCCACGCGCAAATCGGTCACGTGCACCGTGCCGTCCTGCTGCTGGCGCGCCGTGCGGCCGGTAAGCAGGGACTTGAGCGTGCTCGACACCCGGTCGTAATCCGGAAACTTGAATCCTCCCTTGATCGAGCCGCCCGTGGCGAGTTGCGCGTGTGTCACGGAGCCGCTGCCAGTCCCAAACGCCGCGAGCGCGAGGATTGCGAGAGGGAGCAGCGGAGAAAGGGAGCAAAGGGGAAAGGGGGCGGGAGAGAAACGGCATTGCATCTCCCTTCCTCGCGGGGTCGCCTTCTCCCCCGCTCCCTCTCGCGGTTCCTTTCCAAGTCCGGGTCGGGTAGAAGGTGGCGCGTTACTTCGCATACTCGCGCACGATAGTCGCCCATTTGCCCTGCGCTTTCAAAATCAATTCCACCACCTCTCGCACCGCCCCATGCCCGCCGCGCGCGCGTGTGACGTGATGCGCGAGTGCCCGCGCCCCGGCGGTGCCATCCGGAACGCTCACCGCGAGGCCTGCGCGCCGGAGCACGGCGAGGTCCACCACGTCGTCCCCCATGTAGCAGAGTTCGTCCCAGTCCATGCCCGCCGTGGACAAGATCGCCCCGACGGCGTTCAACTTCGGTGATTTGTCCTGGTGAAGAAAATCGATCTTCAATTCCGCCGCGCGCTGCGCCGTGGCGGGTGATGGCCGCGCCGAAACCCAGCCCACCTTCAGCCCGTGCTTGCGCGCGAGCACGATCCCGAGGCCGTCGTGAATGTTGAAGCGCTTCGTCTCCATCCCGTCGCCGCTGATGAAGACGCTGCCATCGGTCAGGATGCCGTCCACGTCGCAGAGGAGCAGGCGCACGCGGCGCAGGCGGGCGCGCAGGTCGCGGGCGGGTGGACGCGCGGCAGGCATTCGTCAGCGGACCGCCTTCCAGACCTTGAGCAGGTCGGCGAGCACTCGGGGCATCTCGTCGAGCGGGATCATGTTCGGCCCGTCGCTCGGCGCGCGGTCGGGGTCCGGATGCGTCTCGATGAACAACCCGTCTGCGCCCGCGGCAATCGCGCACCGTGCGAGCACCGGCGCGAATTCGCGCTGGCCCGTTGTTCGATCACCGCCCGCGCCCGGCCTCTGCACGGAGTGCGTGGCGTCGAAAACCACGGGCGAGCCAAACGCCTTCATCTGGGGAATCGAACGCATGTCGGCAACGAGGTTGTTGTATCCAAACGTCGTCCCCCGCTCGGTCACGAGCAGCTTCCGGCCGCCGGCGGCCGCCGCCTTCTTCACCACCTGCCCCATCTCGGCAGGCGAGAGGAACTGCCCCTTCTTGATGTTCACGATGCGGCCGGTGCGCGCGGCGGCTTCGATCAAGTCCGTCTGCCGGCAAAGGAATGCGGGGATTTGAAGCACGTCCACCACTCGCGCCGCCGCCTCGGCCTGCGCCCCGGTGTGGATGTCGGTGAGCGCGGGAATGCCGAACTTCGCGCGGACAGCCGCGAGCACGCGCAGTCCCTCGTCGAGACCCGGTCCGCGGAAGGACGTCCCGGAAGTGCGGTTTGCCTTGTCGAAACTCGCCTTGAAAATCAGCCGTATGCCCAACCGCGCGCACATCCGCTTGAGCGAAGCCGCCACCGTGAAGCACAGGGTCTCGCTCTCGATGACGCACGGACCGGCGATGAGAAAGAGCTGCCGCCGCGCGGCGAGCGCGCGCCACAGCGGGTCGTGTTCCTTCGGCACGCGCCGAGTCTGTCATCGCCCCGCAAGCTAGGCAAACTGTGAATCGGCGGTGGCGTCAGCCCCGGTTGCAGCCTCCACGGGCGAAAGGCTTGATTCGGCGCGTTGCTGCGCGATAGTTCCGCGCGACCCGAACCGTGCAAGCCCTCGTCCAAGACCGCTCAATCCACCCGCTGCTTCCCGGCGCCGTGCTTGCCTGCGTGATCGGCGACGCGCGCTCGCGCGAACAGCTCGGCGCCTTTGGAGCGGAAGGTCTCGCAGCCTTCAACCGCATGAGCACGGAGGATCTCGCCGCGTTTTTTGCCGGGCGACAGATTCTGCGCAAGGAACAGGCCGAGAAGCTTGTCGCCCTCGACAACGAATTCCTCGCCGCATGGCGCGACTTGCAGCGGCGGATCCCCGAGACGGCGACGGTCACGGGGTGCGCGAAGGACTCCGTGGCGCAACTCGCCCGCGCGCTGGCGAGCGCGAAGCTCCTCTCCGAGCACCTCGAAATCCTGATGCCGCCGCAGCTCTCCTACGAGCGGAGCAGCCACGGCACGGTGGACTTGTTGGAGAAACTCGCCGAATCGTTCCGCAACCTGGTCGGCGGGGCGTGGTCGGTGTTCTTCCCGCGCACGGATTTCGGGCTGGTCTCCGACGCCTCGGCGCAGTTCTGGATGGCGTGCATGTATTGCAACGTGCCGGGCGAGCTGCCCGGCGGCTTCGTCGGATTGTTCCGCGCGTCGCACCGCGAGCGGCTGCAGGCGCTGAACCGCGATTTCCCAAAGACGGAGCCGGGCGTGCACCTGCGCGACGCCATCGACGACTACATCCAGAACTCGCGCGACAAGATCACGCGCCTTCATGAAGCCGTGGCGCCGGCGGTGCGCGAGGGGCTGGACAAATCGTTCGCCGAAATGGTGCGCGTGCTCGGCAAGCTCGAACTGCCGTGGCTGGTCACCCTATATTACGCAAACCTCGTGCGCGAGGTGTGCGAGGCCTTCGCCACGATGGACGGCCGCGTGTCCGCGAAGGAAAGCCGCTTCATCGCCTACCTGCTCGACCGGATCCAGCACTTGTGCGAGTCGCACCAGGCGCACGCATCCGACACCGCCGCCGCCGCGAATCGCGACAAACTCGAGGCGGTGCTCGCCGAACTCGACGAGCTCGTCGGCATCGTCGAGGTGAAGGACAAGGTGAAGCAGGCCGCGAACTTCGCGCGCCTGCAGCAACTGCGCGTGCAGGGCGGACTCAAGCCCATCGCTGCAAGTTATCACACCGTGTTCACCGGAAATCCCGGCACCGGCAAGACCACCGTCGCGCGGCTGATGGGACGAATCTACAAGTCGCTCGGCATCCTCAAGAAGGGACATCTGGTCGAGTGCGACCGCGCCGCGCTCGTCGCCGAATACGTCGGCCAGACCGCCGTGAAAACCAACGCGATGGTGGACGCCGCCCTCGACGGCATCCTGTTCATCGACGAGGCTTACACGCTGTCCAAGTCCGGCGGCGAGGATTACGGCCGCGAGGCCATCGACACGCTGCTCAAGCGCATGGAGGACAACCGCGAGCGGCTCATCGTCATCGTCGCAGGTTACCCGGAGGAGATGGCGCGGTTCATCAGTTCAAACCCCGGCCTGCACTCGCGCTTCACCCGCTTCATCGAGTTCCCCGATTACACCCCGCAGGAACTCTGCCGGATCTTCGCGATCATGTGCCGCAAGAACGGGCTCACGCTCGCGCCCGCGCTGCGCGAGAAGGTGCTGCATCACTTCACGTGGCTGCACGCGAACCGCGACGAGAACTTCGGCAACGCGCGGCTCGTGAGAAACACCTTCGAGGCGGTCATCAATGCCCAAGCCACGCGGCTGGCGATCGCGGCACAGGTGGACGCCGCCGCGCTCTCGGCGTTGCAGGCCGACGATCTCGACACGCCGTCCGAGCCGTCGCGACGCGAGCACGTCCGCAGCGGACGCGGCTACCTCGTAAAGTGCGAGCACTGCAACCATGCCTATTCGTGGACGCCTGACATGGAGATTCTCGAGGGCCAGTGCACCGAATGCGGCAAGAACTACAACGCAGAATTCGGCGCGCTGCCGTGACGGACTTCCCGCCACGCACATGAACCTGATCCGCAATCCGTGGAACCTCGTCTTCTTCGCCGGGTTCGTTGTTTACGTCGCCGTCCGCGGCCGGTTTGCCCGCCGCACCCGGGCGAACGTGCTGACCGAGCGCCGGGTGGATGCGCTTGAAAGAACCCTCCTCGTCGTTGTGATCGCCGGTGGCACGCTGCCCCTTCTGCTCTACGGCTTCACCCCGCTGCTGGCATTCGCGGATTACACGTTGCCCCCGGCGGCGCCGTGGCTTGGGCTTCCGATCATGATCGCGGCGCTGTGGCTTTTCCACCGGTCGCACGCCGACCTCGGGCTGAACTGGTCGGCGACACTCGAAGTGCGGCAGGGGCACAGCCTCGTGACGGATGGCGTGTATCGGACCGTGCGGCACCCGATGTATGCCTCCATTTTCCTGTTCAGCCTCGCGCAGGGTTTGATGCTCGCAAACTGGCTCGCGGGCTGGTGCGCGTTCGCGCCCTTCACGGTCATGTATGCGCTCCGGGTGCGGCGCGAGGAGGCGATGATGCTGTCGATGTTCGGCGAAGATTACCGCAACTACATGGCGCGCACGGGGCGTCTGGTGCCGAAGTGCGGCGGGGGCAAGGCCGCGGCGGATTGACACCCGCGGCGTGTCACCCGGCTAGAACTCCGCGCTCCCCGGCGTGCGCGCGAAGGGGATCACGTCCCGGATGTTCGACACGCCGGTCACGAACATCAGCAGCCGCTCGAAGCCCAGCCCGAAGCCCGCGTGCGGCACCGTCCCGTAGCGCCGCAGGTCCGCATACCACCAGTAATCCTCCGGTTTGAGCTTGTGAAACGCGAGGTTGGCCGCGAGTTGTGCCGGGCGCTCCTCGCGCTGCGCGCCGCCGATGACTTCGCCGATGCCCGGCACCAGCACGTCCATCGCGGTCACGGTTTTGCCGTCGTCGTTCAGCCGCATGTAAAACGGCTTGATCTCGCGCGGGTAATTGAAAACGGTCACCGGCGACTTGAAGTGCTCCTCCGTCAGGAAGCGCTCGTGTTCCGATTGCAGGTTCTGTCCGTAGCGCACGGGGAATTCAAACGCCTTGCCGGCGTCCTGCAGAATGCCGACCGCCTCCGTGTAGGGCACGCGCACAAACGGCCGCTCGGCAACGAACTTGAGCCGCTCGGTGATGCCCTTGTCCACGAACTTGGCGAACAGCCCGAGGTCCTCCGCGCACTCCTCCAGCGTGTGGCGCACCATGGCCTTCACGAAGTCCTCCGCGAGGTCCATGTCGCCCGCGAGATCGCAGAACGCCATCTCCGGCTCGATCATCCAAAACTCCGCCGCGTGGCGCGCCGTGTTCGAATTCTCCGCGCGGAACGTCGGGCCAAACGTGTAAACATTTGAAAGGGCGCACGCAAACGTCTCCGCCTCGAGCTGGCCGCTCACCGTCAGGTAGGCGGGCTTGCCGAAGAAGTCCGCGGCGGGCTTCCCGTCGATGTTTCCCTTGAGCGTCGTCACGCGGAACATCTCGCCCGCGCCCTCGCAATCGCTCGCGGTGATGATCGGCGTGTGCACATGGACGAAGTCGCGCTCCTGAAAAAACCGGTGCACCGCGAACGCGAGCCGGCTGCGGGTGCGAAACACCGCGCCGAACAGGTTTGACCGCGGCCGCAGGTGCGCGATGGTTCGGAGAAACTCGTGCGTGTGGCCCTTCTTCTGCAACGGATACGTCGTGTCTGCCGGGCCCACGAGCTCGACGCGCGCCGCGTGCAGCTCCCACTTCTGTCCCGACGCCGGCGAAGCGGCGAGCCGGCCCTCGATGACCGCCGAGGCACCCGTGGTGAAGTGCGCGATGTCCGCGTAGCCCGGCGTGCTGGCGTCCACGACGACTTGCAGGCTCGCGAGGCACGAGCCGTCGTTGAGCTCGAGGAACGAGAAGCCCTTCGAGTCGCGGCGCGTGCGGACCCAGCCCTTGACGGTGACGTTGTCCTGCGCGGTTGCTGAGGCGAGTGCGTGCTTGACGAGTGTGCGCATGGGATTCAGGCCGCGAGCGGCGGCTTCTCTTTGTGCCACGGAGTGCTTTGTTCGTAGGCGTGGGCGAGCTTGAGGATCGTTGCCTCGTCGAACGGCTTGCCGAGCAGTTGCAGGCCGATCGGGAGCTTCGGCGAACACGCAAAGCCGCACGGCACGCTGATGCCGCAGATGCCGGCGAGGTTGCACGAGAGCGTGAACACGTCGAACAGATACATCTGCAACGGGTCCTCGCACTTCTCACCGACCTTGAACGCGACCGTCGGCGTGACCGGCGTGACGATGGCATCCACCTGCTCGAAGGCCCGCAAGAAATCGCGGCGGATGAGCGTGCGGACCCTTTGCGCGCGCAGGTAGTAGGCGTCGTGGTAGCCGCTGCTCAGCACGTAGGTGCCGAGGATGATCCGGCGCTTGACCTCCGCGCCAAAGCCCGCGCCGCGCGTCCGACAATACATCTCGACCGGGTCTGCGCCGTCCTCGCGCGCGCCGTAACGCACGCCGTCAAAGCGCGCAAGGTTTGCCGACGCCTCGGCTGTGGCGATGATGTAGTAGGTGGCGATGGCGTATTCGGTGTGCGGCAACGAGATCTCCACCACCTCGGCGCCGAGCGACGCCAGTTGCTTCACCGCGCTGTCCACGGCGGACTTCACCTCGGGGTCGAGTCCGCCGACGAAATACTCTTTCGGCAATCCAAGCTTGAGGCCCTTGATGCCGCCATCGAGCGAAGCGCCAAAGTCCGGCACGGGCTCGGGGACACTGGTCGAGTCGCGCGGGTCGTGCCCGGCGACCGCGCCCAGCACCGTCGCCGCGTCGTGCACGGATTTCGCGCACGGGCCGATCTGATCCAGGGAACTCGCGAACGCCACGAGCCCGTAGCGCGAAACACGCCCGTAGGTTGGCTTGAGCCCCACACAACCGCACAGCGCCGCGGGTTGCCGCACCGAACCACCGGTGTCGGAGCCGAGCGTGGCGATGGCTTCGTCCGCCACCACCGCGGCCGCGGAGCCGCCGGAAGAGCCGCCGGGGATTCGCGACGGGTCCCACGGGTTGAAGGTCGGGCCGGACGCGGAATTCTCCGTGGAGCCGCCCATCGCGAATTCGTCCATGTTCAGCCGCCCGAAAAGCACCGCCCCCGCTTCTCGAAGCCTCGCGATGGCGGTCGCGTCGTAAGGCGCGACGAAATCGCCGAGGATTTTCGACGCGCACTTGAGCGGCTGGCCTTTGACGGCGAGGACGTCCTTGACCGCAATGGGCACGCCCAGCAGGGGCCCGCGCTCGCCCGTGGCAAGGCGCGCGTCGGCGGCGTCGGCCTGCGCAAGCGCGTCCGCGGGGTCGTGGCTGAGGAAGGCGCGAATGCGGCCGTCCACCCGCGCGACCTGGTCGAGGCACGCCTGAGTGGCTTCACGCGCGGAGCATTCCCGACGCGCGAGCTGCGTCGTGAGTTCGGAAATCGTGAGGTGGTTCAGCATCAGCGAACACCGATTCGGCGGACCGGCGCAACGGCGCAAAGAAACGGGAGTCCAGTGAGTCCCCTCCCCGCGCCCCTGCGTCTTTGCGTCAAACCCGTGAGCATCGAGGGAATCACTCCACGATTCGCGGCACGCGGAAAAGGCCGTCAAGTTCGGAAGGCGCGTTGCGAAGCGCGTCCTCATGCGCGAGGCCCGGGCGCGGTTCATCCGCGCGCGTCACATTCACCAGCGGGACGGCATGCGCGGTCGGTTCGACCTGCGAAACGTCCACTTCCTTGAGCTTCTCGATGTAGCCGAGCACGTCGTCGAGTTGCGCGCCGAGTTGCTGCTCCTCCGCCGGCGTGAGCGCGATGCGCGCAAGGTGCGCGACATATTTCACGTCCATGTGCGTCGTCGGCATGCGCGCGAGACTAGGGGGGAAGGGGCAAACTTCAAGGTTCAAAGCGGCGTCGAACAGGTGCTTCGCAGGCTCCGCGACACGTCTCGTGCGCGCGTTCCCCCGCCCTTTGACGCGGCATGCCCCGGACCCGCGCGCGCTTGCGCTCGGGCCGCACTGTGACTAAGGTCTTGCCGTTGACATGGAACTTTCATCCCGCTTCCACGCGACGGCCTGGCGTGCCGGGTTCACCCTGATCGAACTGCTCGTCGTCATCGCCATCATCGCGATCCTTGCCGGGATGCTGCTCCCCGCCCTCTCCAGCGCAAAGAAGAAGGCCCACAACACGCAGTGCCTGAACAATCTCAAACAGCTCCAGCTCGCGCATGAACTCTACAACGGCGAGAACGACGACCGTTTCGTCCCGAACGACAACGATTCCATGCAGGCCACCGCAGCCGGCACCAACTCTTGGGTCTGGGGCAACGTGCAGCGGGTCGCTCCCATCCGTCCCTTCGAGTCCTACGCGAGCAACATCACGCAGGGCAAACTCTTCCGGTATCACAACTCGGAGAAGTCTTACCTCTGCCCGGCGAGCCGCGCGAAGACGGTCGTCGGCTCGCAGGTCCCGCATCATCGCAGTTACTCGATGTCCGTCGGCATCGCGTGTGCCGTCGTCACCCAGTCGGCCCGCCGCCCCGCGGACATTCAAAGGCCGGCGCAGGTGATCGTCTTCCTCGAGGAGAATCCCGTGAGCATCGACAACGGCGCGCAGGGCATCCGGTCGAACACCGACTTGAACAACGGGCAGTGGTCCGCGTGGAATCCTCCGGCCGGCCGGCACGGCTTGGGCGCGGCCCTCTCATTCGTGGATGGCCACGCGGAAATCTACAAGTGGCAGGGCGAGTTTGCGCGGATTGCCCGGAACTATCACGACGACAATATCAACATCCAGAGGCCCGGCGTCACCGTCAACCCGCTGAACGGGCTCCCCATTTCCGCAAACGACGTGGATTCACGCAAAATCGCGGACGGGCTGAACTATTGACAGCACACCCGGAAAATCCAGATGCGCCGCACCTTGGCTCTACTCGCGCTGACCGTCCTCCTGCTTGCCTGCCGCAAGCCCGGGCCGCCGGCGGCCGCGTCCGCGCCCGCGCCGGCACCCGTCGCTGCG
>VHCN01000059.1 GCA_016871675.1 Verrucomicrobiota bacterium | reverse complement strand
GTCTGCGCCGGCTGCCGGTGTCAGGTGAAGTTCGTGCTCCCGCCCTGCTGCGACCGGTGCGGGCTCCCCTTCGAAGGCGACATCGCCACGACGTTCGAGTGTTCCAACTGTCGTGAGATGGAACTCCACTTCAGTCAGGCGCGCGCCGCCGCCATCGCGAATGACTTCCTGCTCGATGTGATCCACCGCTACAAGTATTCGCAGGCGGTGTGGTTCGAGCCGTTCCTTGCGGAGCTGCTCGTGCGCGAAGCCGCGCCCGGGCTCCGCGCCTCGCGGTGGGAGGTCGTGGTGCCCGTGCCGTTGCATCCCGTGAAGGAGCGCGAGCGCGAATTCAACCAGGCCACCCGGCTCGCCGGCCATCTCGCAACCGCCGCCGGACTGCGACTGAACACGAAGCTCCTCCGCCGCGTGCTGCCGACCCGCACGCAGACCAAGCTCACCCGCAAGGCGCGCGCCGCGAATGTCGCCCGCGCCTTCGCCCTCCGCGACGGCGCCGTGCTGCGGGGCGAACGTGTGGTGCTCGTGGACGACGTGCTGACGACCGGCGCGACGACAAGCGCCGCCGCAAAGGTCCTCATGGACGGCGGCGCCGGCGAAGTCTGCGTGTGGACACTCGCGCGCGGAGTGCTCGGAACACGTCTCTGACGCGCCGGATGCCCGCGCAGGCGGGGCCGGGCATTCCAAAGTTTTCCGTTGCCTCCCCGCGCGAAGCCGACCACGATGGGGCAACCGTTCGGCCCGTTCTTTTGCGACCGTTTGACCATGGCGACCACTTCATTCACACGCAAATCTCTCGGCTCCGAAGGTGTTGAACCGGCTGTCACCCCCTTGACCGCCACGGCGGAGACGGCGTTCTTCCGCAAGCCCAAGCTTGGCAGCTCCAAGACCCGCAAGAAGGAAATCCCCGAAGGGCTCTGGAAGAAGTGCCCCAATTGCGCGTCGATCCTCTACGACAAGGAACTTGATGCCAACCTGAAGGTCTGTCCCAAGTGCAGCCATCACTTCACCATCGGCGCGCGCGAGCGGATTCACTCGCTTGTCGAGACGTGTTCTTTCGAGGAGATGGACGCCGGGATGACCAGCGTGGACGTGCTCAAGTTCACCGGCGTCGCCACTTACGCCTCGAAGCTCGAAGATTACCAGGATCGCACCAACCTGAAGGACGCCGTGACCACCGGCATCGGCCGCATCGGCGGGCAGGCGGTCGCGCTCGGCGTGATGGACTTCAGCTTCCTTGGCGGCTCGATGGGCTCGGTCGTCGGCGAGAAGCTCACCCGCCTCATCGAGGCCGGCACCTCGCGCGGTCTGCCCGTCATCATCATCTCAACCTCCGGCGGCGCGCGCATGTATGAGGGCATGTTCAGCCTCATGCAGATGGCCAAGACGAGCGCGGCGCTCGCCTATCACGGCCGGGCGCGGCTGCCTTACATCAGCGTCCTGACCCACCCGACGACCGCGGGCGTGATGGCGAGCTACGCAAGCCTCGGAGACCTCATCCTCGCCGAACCGGGCGCGATGATCGGTTTCGCGGGGCCGCGCGTGATCAAGGACACCACACAGGCGGACCTGCCGCCGGGTTTTCAGACCGCGGAATTCCTCCTCGACCACGGCCTCATCGACGCCATCGTGCCGCGCAAGGACCTCAACCAGAGCCTTGGGGTTTTCCTCGAATTCCTCATGGCCGGGCGCCACGGCAAGTCAGTGACGTAGTTCGCAAACACGATCGCGGCGCCAGAATCACGCGCCGGCCGGCTCCAAGTTTTTGCTCAACTTCCCCGCTTCGGCCGTTATCCTGCCGCTGCTCGCATGAATCGCCCGGTCCGCAGTTTGCTTTCGTTCGTTGTCGCTGCCGGCGCGCTTGTTCCCTTCGGCTCCGCCGCGCCGTCGCTTCCCGCGAAAGACCAGCGGGCGGACGTCGTCCGCGATCTCAACACCCCGCGCCCATTTCCCGTCATCGGGTCGAAAGCCGAATGGCAGGCGCGCGCGAAGCAAATCCGCGAGCAGATCCTCGTGAGCTGCGGCTTGTGGCCGTTCCCCGAGCAGTCGCCGCTCAACGCCACGGTCTTTGGCCGCATCGCGCGCGACGGATACTCGATTGAAAAAGTCCACTTCGAGACGTTCCCCGGCGTGGTCCTCGCGGGCAACCTCTACCGCCCGCTGGGCCGCGGCAACGGCCCGTTCCCCGGCGTCCTCAACCCGCACGGCCACTGGGGCAAGGGCCGCATGGCCGACGAACCGAATGGCTCCATCGCGGGCCGCTGCATCAACTTCGCCCAGTCCGGCATGGTCGCGTTCAGCTACGACATGTTCGGCTACAATGACACAATGCAGTTCGGGTCGCACGGCCGCATCCTCACCAGCCCCACCGCCCAATTTTGGAGTCTGAACCTGATGGGACTCCAGACTTACAACAGCCTTCGCGCCATGATGTTCCTCATGTCGCTGCCCGACGTGGACCCCGCGCGCCTCGCGTGCACCGGCGAGTCCGGCGGCGGCACGCAGACGTTCATGCTCGGCGCCATCGCCGGCAACCTCGCTGCGCAGGCCCCCGTCGTCATGGTGTCGCACTCGATGCAGGGCGGCTGCCTTTGCGAAAACGCGCCCGGCCTGCGGTTGAATTACTCAAACATGGAAATCGCGGCCGTCCCCGCGCCGCGCCCGCAAATCCTCGTTGCCGCCAGCGGGGACTGGACGAAGACCACGCAGACCATCGAGGGCCCGGGCATCGCGGGCGTTTACAAGCTCTTCAACGCGCCCGGGCTCAAGGCCGCGGACCGGTTTCGCCACGTCACCTTCGACTTCCCGCACAACTACAACAAGACCTCGCGCGAGGCCGTCTATCCGTGGTTCGAGCACTGGCTGCTCAAGGCGCCGCTCAAGGATGCCCGTGTGGAATTCCCGTTCAGCAAGGAGCCCGACGCCGCGCTCCGCGTATTCCCCGGCACGAACCAGCTCGCGCCCGGCGCCATCAGCGAGGTCGCGTTCGTCCAGTCGCGCATTCTCGAAGCACGCTCCCATCTCGCCTCGCTCCGCCCGATGGACAGCGCCTCGCTCAAGCACGTCAAGGAGGCGCTCACGCCGCTTTGGAAGCACACCATGCAGCTTCAATTCCCCGTTGGCGGGCTCGTCGTCGAGCGCCCCGACGCCCTGCCGTATGGGCCTTACACGGTCACGCGCCTCGCCATCGGCCGCGACAGCCGGGGCGACCGGTTGCCCGCCGTGCTGTTCACGCCCAAGGACGACAAACTCGGCCGCACCGTCGTGCTCGCGCATTCCGACGGCAAGTCGCCATTCATCGCGCCGAACGGCATGGCGCAGGGGCTCGCGCGCCAGCTCGTGCTCGACGGCAGCGCCGTGCTGGTCCTCGACACCTTCCTCACGGGCGAACTCGCCGATCCTTCCGCAGTGGTCCGGCGCGACCCGCACCGGAACTACTTCACCACCTACAACCGCACCGACCTGCAGGAGCGCGTGCAGGATTTGCTGACCGTCTGCGCGTTCCTCCACGTGGAATCACGCGGACGGCAGGTGATCCTCTGCGGACTCGGCACCGCCGGATTGTGGACGCTCCTCGCCGCGCCCGGCGCCGACGCCGTGGTCGCGGATTGCTCGGACTTTGACGTGATGAACGACGACGCCCTGCTCGCGCCCGCGATGTTCGTGCCAGGCTTCCGCCGCATGGGCGCGTTCGAGACCCCCATCCTGCTCGCCGCCCCCAACCCGCTCGTGCTGCACAACAGCGGCGGGCACTTCAGCACCGTCATGCTGCGCGCGAGCTACACCGCCATCGGCGCGCCCAAGAACATCGCCGTTCACAAGGACCGCCTCGACGACGAGCGCGTCGCCAGACTCATCGCGGAGTTGAATCTGAAGTGAAGGGCCACGCCGTGAATTCACCCACCGCGCACGAGGCGCAACTCGCGCGCGAATTCCTCGCCACTTCCCCGCTGGGCGAGTTTTGCCGCGTGCTCTTCAACCTCAACGCGTTCGTTTACGTGGAGTGATTTTTCTCGCGCCGGGCCCCGTCCATCTCCCTACCATATCCGAGCCATGCGAAACCGATTCCTCCCGTTCGCCGCGACGGCGTCGATGCTTTGCGCCAGTGCTCACGCCGCGGCGAGTTCGCAGAAGGTGGACTTCAACCGTGACATCCGGCCCATCCTGTCGGACACCTGTTTCAAGTGCCACGGGCCGGACCCGAAGCATGTGAAGGGCGGCCTGCGTCTCGACTTGCGCGAGGTCGCGACCAAGCCCGCCAAGTCGGGCAGGACGGCGATCATCGCGAAGAAGCCCTCGCAAAGCGAACTGGTCCGCCGCCTCACGACGAAGGACCCCGACGATCTCATGCCGCCGGCCGAGACAGGCAAGAAGCTCACGTCGCAGCAAATCGAGCTGTTCAAGAGATGGATCGAGCAGGGCGCGGAGTATCAGATGCACTGGGCGTATCAGCCCGTGGCGAAGCCCGTAGTCCCCGCGGTAAAGGCAAAGGAGCGCGTGCGGAATCCGATTGATAACTTTGCCCTCGCGAAGCTTGAAGCGCAGAAGCTCAAGCCACAGCCCGAGGCCGACCCGGTGACGTTGATCCGACGGCTGTCGTTCGATCTCACGGGCCTTCCGCCGAAGCCGGAGGAGGTGGAGTTGTTTGTTCGTGCCTTCTCCCCCGCTCCCTCTCTCCCCCGCGCCCCGGCCTCCGCCAGCGCAGCGGAGAAGGGGAGAAAGGGAGAACGGGAGGCGGCTGCAGTCGAAGCTCTCATGGACCGCCTGCTTGCGTCGCCGCATTACGGCGAGCGGATGGCGATGTATTGGCTCGACCTCGTGCGTTACGCGGACACGCGCGGCTACCATGGCGACCAGCACCAGAGCATCACGCCGTATCGCGACTACGTGATCAACGCCTTCAACTCGAACAAGCGGTTCGATGTGTTCACCGCGGAGCAACTCGCGGGTGATTTGTTCCCCGAGGCTTCGCAGGAGCAGCGCGTCGCCAGTGGTTACAACAAGCTGCTCATGACCACCGAGGAGGGCGGCGCGCAACCGAAGGAATACACCGCCAAGTATGCCGCCGACCGCGTCCGCAACGCGTCGGTCGTGTGGCTTGGCTCGACGATGGGTTGCGCCGAGTGCCATGACCACAAATACGACCCGTTCACACAGCGCGATTTCTACAGTTTCGCGTCGTTCTTCTCCGATGTGAAGGAGACCGCCGTCGGCGGACTCGAAACCGTGCCGCTGCCGACCGCCGAACAGAAGGCCAATCTCGACGCCGCCGACAAGCAGATCGCCGCGGTCGAGAAGTCCATCCGCGAAGCCGTCGCGAAGGCGAAGTATGAGGAACCGGAACCGCTGCCGCTTCCGGCACCGAAGGACGAGCCGAAGGATGCGACGTCTGCGAAGCGCCCGCCGCCCAAGCCCGACCTCCCGGCCGCGTCACAGCGCGCGTGGGAAGCCAAGGTGAAGGCCGAGACGAAGTCCGCCGTGCCCAAGCCCGTCGTGGACGCGATCAAGGTTGCCGACGACAAACGCACCGACGCGCAGCGCAAAACCATCCGCGAGCACTACGTCGAGTTCGTGTGGGGCGGCAGTCGAGCGACGTTTGACCCGCTGCACAAGCAGTTGAACGAAGCGAAGGCCGCCCGCGCCGCCGTGGACGCGAAGGTCGTCCGCACCATGATGACCGCATCGAGCGAGCCGCGCATGATGCGCATCCTGCCGCGCGGCAACTGGCTCAGCGACGACGGCGAGATTGTGCAGCCCGCGCTGCCTGCGTTCCTCGGCAAGCTTGATGCGAAGGGCCGGGCCACGCGCCTCGACTTGGCGAAGTGGATGACCGCGCCGGACAACCCGCTCGTCGCCCGGGTCTTCGTCAACCGCGCGTGGAAGCTCATGTTCGGCCGCGGCATCGTCACCACGCTTGAGGACTTCGGCCGTCAGGGGACGCACCCATCGCATCCCGAGTTGCTCGACTGGCTCGCGCAGGACTTCATCGCCAGCGGCTGGGAC
Organism: Verrucomicrobiota bacterium; assembly: GCA_016871675.1. Taxonomy (NCBI): domain Bacteria; kingdom Pseudomonadati; phylum Verrucomicrobiota; species Verrucomicrobiota bacterium. Next base: position 15,785 of record VHCN01000059.1, on the reverse strand, counting down.
GTGAAGCGGTTGATGAAACTCATCGCCACGTCGGACACGTATCGGCGCACGTCGCGCGACACGCCTGAACTTCGGCAGAAGGACCCTTACAACGCGCAACTCGCGCGGCAGGGGCGGTTCCGCATTGACGCCGAGATGGTGCGCGACAACGCGCTCGCGGTCGCCGGCTTGCTGAACTTGAGCGTCGGCGGACCAAGCGCGAAGCCCTACCAGCCGCCCGGCTACTGGAGCTACCTGAACTTCCCGAAGCGCGAATGGCAGAACGACAGCGGCGACGGGTTGTATCGCCGCGGCGTTTACACCTATTGGTGCCGGACGTTCCTGCACCCGAGCCTTGCGGCGTTCGACGCGAGCACGCGCGAGGAATGCGTCGCCGAGCGCGTCCGCTCGAACACGCCGCAGCAGGCGCTCGTGCTGCTCAACGACCCGACTTACGTAGAAGCCGCGCGCACCTTCGCAGAGCGCATCGTCCGCGAGGGCGGCCAGGACGCGAAGAGCCGCATCGAGTTCGCCTACCGCGCGGCGCTCTCGCGCAAACCGCTGCCCGATGAACTGAAGCTGCTCACCGAACTCCAGTCCAAGCATCACCAGCAATACGCCACCGACAAGGCCGCCGTGGATGAACTGCTCAAATCCGGCGGGAAGCCCGCGGCGAAGGACCTCGACGCCACCGAACTGGCCTCGTGGACCAGCGTCGCGCGGACCATCCTGAACCTGCACGAGACGATCACGCGAAACTGAGATGAACCCCTTGCTACTCCAGAACGAATTGAACCGTCGCGCGTTTCTGTGCCGCGCCGGCGCGACCGTCGGCACCGCGGCATTCGCGGACCTCCTCGCTTCGCGGATCTTTGCCGCCTCGCCGGCTCCCGCGAAGTCCGACAGGTGGCCGGGCGTCGTGCGGCCGTTTCATCATCCGCCAAAGGCCAGGCGCGTCATCCAGCTCTACATGGCGGGCGGGCCGTCACACCTCGAAACGTTCGACCCCAAGCCGCATCTCGCGAAACTCCACGGCGAACCAATGCCCGAGAGCATCACGGCGGGACAGCCCATCGCGCAGTTGCAGGGCAACAAGGCGCTCAAGTGTTTCGGGCCGCAATGGGAATTCAAGAAGGCCGGCCAGTCGGGACAGGAGATTTCGGAGATCTTCCCGAAACTCGCGGAGCACGCGGATGAGCTCGCCATCGTCCGCTCGATGCACACCGAGGCCATCAACCACGATCCGGCGCACACCTACATGAACACCGGCACGCTCATCAGCGGCCGGCCGTCGTTCGGCTCGTGGCTGCTCTACGGGCTCGGCTCCGAGTGCGAAGATTTGCCGGGCTTCGTCGTGCTGCTGTCCACGGGCAAGTTCGGCCAGTCGCAGCCCGTGTCCGCGCGGCAGTGGGCGAGCGGATTCCTGCCGACGAAGTTCACCGGTGTCGAGTTGCGCTCGAAGGGCGACCCCGTCCTCTACGTGAAAAACCCGCGCGGCATCGCGCCCGGCCAGCAGGAGGACGTCGTGCGCGCCGTGCAGAAGTTGAACCAGCTGCAGAACGCCGTCGTGGACGACCCCGAGATCGCCACGCGCATCAGCCAGTATGAAATGGCGTTCCGCATGCAGGCGAGCGTGCCCGACCTGATGGACATCTCGAAGGAGCCCGCGAGCGCGCTCGACCTCTACGGCGCGAAGCCCGGCGACGGCTCCTTCGCCTCGAATGCGTTGCTCGCGCGCCGCCTCGCGGAGCGCGGCGTGCGCTTCATCCAGCTTTACCACCGCGACTGGGATCACCACGGCAGCATCAAGGACCACGTGCGCGGCACCGCCGCCGAGGTGGACCAGCCGATGGCCGCGCTGCTCACCGACCTCAAGCAGCGCGACATGCTCAAGGACACCCTCATCCTGTGGAACGGCGAGTTCGGCCGCACGCCGATGGCGCAGGGCAACGGCCGCGACCATCACCAGAAGGCCTTCTCCATCTGGCTCGCCGGCGGCGGCGTCAAGGGCGGCGTCACTTACGGCGCGACGGACGACTTCGGCTACCACGCCACCGTGGACCGCATGCACGTGAACGACCTCCACGCCACGATGCTGCACCTGCTGGGCATTGACCACACGCGGCTGAACTTCAAGTTCCAAGGGCTCGACATGCGCCTCACGAACGTGGCGGGCGAAGTCGTGAAGCCGCTGCTGGCGTGAGCCTGCGCCATGACAGGTTGGAGTAAACTCGCGTGCCCGGCTGCGTTCGTCCTGTTCCTGGCGCCCGATGCGGAAGGCGCGGCGGCGAAAACTTCACCAGCGAATGCCGCAACGAACTGGTGGTCCCTCAAGCCCATTGTCCGCCCGGTCGTCCCAATTCTCCGCAATTCGAAAACTGAAATCCGAAATCCCATCGACGCTTTCATCGTCTCGAAACTGCGCGAGAAGGGCCTCTCTCCATCGCCGGAGGCTGACGCGCGCACGCTGATTCGCCGGCTCCATTTCGGCCTCGTCGGCCTGCCCCCGGCGCCGGAGGATGTGGAGGAGTTTGCCAGCACCTTCCCCGCGTCTCCGCGTCCCAGCGTCCCCGCGTCGTCGGCCAAGGACGCGGAGACGCGGAGACACGGAGACGCCGCGATCGAGCGTCTCGTGGACCGTCTTCTCGCCAGCCCGCGACACGGTGAACGCTGGGCTCGCCACTGGCTCGACGTCGCGCGCTTCGCCGAGACGCACGGCCACGACCAGGACCGCGTGCGCGAGAACGCCTGGCCCTACCGCGACTACGTCATCGAGTCGCTCAACGCCGACAAGCCGTGGGCGCGTTTCGTGCAGGAGCAGGTCGCCGCGGATGCGCTCTTCCCCGGCGAGCCGCGGCTCATTCCCGCGCTCGGCTTTCTTGCCGCCGGGCCGTGGGACGAGAGTTCGCTGCGCGACATCCGCGAAGACACGCTCGACCGCGAAATCGGCCGCTACCTCGACCGCGACGACATCGTGACCGCCGTGATGAGCGCGTTCGCGAGCAGTTCCGTCCATTGCGCGCGCTGTCACGACCACAAATTTGACCCCATCCCGCAGCGCGATTACTACAGCCTGCAAGCTGTCTTCGCCGGCGTGGAGAAGGCGAACCGCGCCTTCGACCCCGACCCCGCCATCTCGAAGCGCCGCGCCGACCTTCGCGCCAAAGTCGTCGCGCTGGAGAAACGCGAGCCCGCGTTTATGGAGGCGCTGCTCACGCCCGCGATGCAGGCCGATGTCGAAGCCTGGCTCGCGCGCGAACTTGCCGCGGCGCGACTCATCGTCTGGACCACGCTCACGCCCGAGTCCGTGACATCGCTGAACGGCTCCAAGCTCGTGCCGCATCCCGACGGCTCCGTGCTCGCCACCGGCGGGCGTCCCGAGAAGGACACTTACACATTCGTTGCCGCGACCGAACTGCGGGGGATTACTGGCGTCCGCCTCGAAGTCCTCACGGACGACTCGCTGCCGAAGAAAGGCCCCGGTCGCCAGGATAACGGGAACCTGCACCTCACGGAGTTCAAAGCGGGCGCCGCGCCACAATCGGGCGGCGAGCCAAGGGCCATCGCATTTCAAAACCCGCTCGCCGACTTCAACCAACAGGGCTGGACCATCCAGCACGCGCTCGACAACAAGCCGGCCACCGCGTGGGGCATCTATCCCGAGGTCGGCAAATCGCATCAGGCCGTGTTTGAGTTCGCCGCGCCGCTCGCAAACACCACGGCTTCGCGGATCACGTTCGTCCTCGAACAACTGCACGGCGGCGGTCATCTCATCGGCCGGTTCCGCATATCGGTCACGACGGCGCCGCGTCCGCTGAGCCTGCCGGTGCTGCCCGATGCCCTCGCGCGTCTCGCCTCGACGCCACCCGCCGATCGCACGCCGGCGCAGCGTCAGGAACTCGCGGCGCACTGGCTGAAGGAGAAACTCACGCGCGAGCTCGCGGCGATGCCGAAGCCGCAGCTCGTCTTTGCCGCCGCGAGCGACTTCGAGCCTGACGGCAGTCACAAGCCGCCGATGGGCCCGCGTCCTGTCCACATGCTGCGCCGCGGCGAGATCGGGCGAAAGCTCGACCCCGCGTCCCCGGGGGCGCTCGATTGTGTTGCTGCGCTGCCTGCGCGCTTCGACCTCGCAGCGGAGCCGGACGAGTCCGCACGCCGCGCCTCGCTCGCGCTGTGGCTCACCGACCCGCAGAACCCGCTCGTGTGGCGCTCTATCGTGAATCGCGTCTGGCAGCATCACTTCGGTCGCGGGCTCGTCGACACGCCGAATGACTTTGGAAGGATGGGCTCGCTTCCGACGCATCCCGACCTGCTCGACTGGCTCGCCGCCGAGTTCCGTGATCGCGGGGGTTCGCTCAAGTGGTTGCACCGGATCATCGTGACCAGTGCGGCGTATCGGCAGGCTTCGAATTGCGAGCCCGCGCTTTCGGGCGCGGCCGCGGTGCGCTTGACTCGAAACTCCAAACTCACGCATGGAACCATGGATGCGGACAACCGCCTGCTCTGGCGCCAGAACCGGACGCGGCTCGACGCCGAGTGCGTGCGCGATGCGATGCTCTCGGTGTCCGGCCAGCTCGATCTCACGACGGGCGGACCGAGTGCGCGGCACTTCGCGCTCGGGCCCGGCATCCACGTCACGCCCACGGTGGAATACTCGAAGTTCGACTGGGACTCTCCCGCCGGACGCCGCCGCAGCGTGTATCGCTTCGTGTTCCGAACGCTGCCCGACCCGTTCATGGAGGCGCTCGACTTCGCGGACACGTCGGTCAGCACGCCCGCGCGCGCGGAGTCGAACACGCCGCTGCAGGCGCTTGCGGTCTGGAACAACGACTTCGTGCTGCGCCAGTCGGAGCACTTCGCCGCACGCCTCGAACGCGAGACGCAGGGGACCGGGGCGCGCGTGAAGCGGGCGTTCGCGCTCGCGCTCAACCGCGCGCCCACCCCGGCGGAGATTGCGGACTTCGTTCCCTACATCGAGCAGCACGGGCTCGCGGCGTTCTGCCGGCTGCTCTTCAACTCCAGTGAATTCCTGTTCATCAACTGACCTCCGTTGCGGCCGTCGCGACTTCCTCTGGCGCTTCGGCGGCGGACTCGGCGGCGTCGCGCTCGCGCACTTGCTGGGCGTCGAGGATTTGCTTGGGGCTGACGCGCCCAAGCCGCGGCCGGAGTTCAACGGCGGGCTGCATCATCGGGCAAAGGTTCGCCGCGTCATACAGCTCTTTATGAACGGCGGCGTGAGCCAGATGGACACGTTCGATCACAAGCCCGAACTCACGAAGCGTCACGGCGAAAAGTTCGATCCCGGCACCGGCGAGCGCGTCGAGGCCGCGACGAGCGAGCCGGGCAAGGTGATGAAGAGCGTGTTCGACTTCCAGCAGCACGGCCAGTGCGGGCGCTGGGTCAGCAGCGTGTTCCCGCACCTCGCGGGTTGCGTGGACGACATCGCGTTCCTCATGGCGCTCGCGTCGAAGACGAACGTGCACGGCCCCGCGAGCTACATGATGAACACGGGCTTCATCGCGCCGGGCTTTCCGTGCATGGGCGCGTGGATGTCTTACGGGCTTGGCCGCCTCTCGGACAATCTGCCGACGTTCGTGGTGCTGCCCGACTCGCGCGGCCTGCCCTACAACGCGAAGGGCAACTTCTCCAGCGGTTTCCTGCCCGTGATGCACGCGGGCACCATCGTGAACGCCACGGCGCCGCAGCCGATTCCTGACCTGTTTCCGGCGAATCCCCCGAAGTCGCTCCCGCCTGCGAGTGAGCGAGACGGCCTCGCGTTGCTCGCGAAGATGAACCGCGCGCACGCCGCGGCGAATCCCGGCGACTCGCGGCTCGACGCGCGCATCGCGTCCTACGAACTCGCGGCGAAGCTGCAGTCGAGCGCGCCCGAGGCGTTCAATCTCGCGGGCGAAACCGAGGCGACGCGCAAGCGCTACGGGGTCGGCGAGAAGGCGACGGATGACTTCGGCCGGCGCTGCCTGCACGCGCGGCGATTGATCGAGCGCGGCGTGCGCTTCGTGCAAGTGTGGAGCGGCGCGGGAGGCCCGAAGAACAACTGGGACAACCATGGCGACATCCCGAACGAACTGCCGTCCATCGCCGGTCAGGTGGACAAACCGATCGCCGGCCTGCTCACGGACCTCAAGGCGCGCGGGTTGTTCGAGGACACGCTCGTCGTGTTCAGCACCGAGTTCGGCCGCATGCCCTTCACGCAGGGCGCGACCGGCCGCGACCACAACGGCGGCACCGGGATTGGGTGGCTTGCGGGCGCGGGCATCCGCGGTGGTGCGACGCACGGCGAAAGCGATGCCTGGTCGTGGAAGGCAGGGAAGGACCGCACCTACTGCTACGACCTGCACGCGACAGTGTTGCATCTGCTCGGGATTGACCACGAGCGCCTCACCTTCCGCCACAACGGCGTCGAGCGCCGCCTCACCGACGTGCACGGGCACGTGGTGAAGCAGATTCTCGCGTAGTCGCGGCCGCCTTCGTTGACACCCCTCCGGGTCGCTCGTAGCGTCAGCGCGTGTTCGAGCTCGTCTCTTCTTACAAGCCCGCGGGCGACCAGCCGCAGGCGATTGAGAAGCTCGCCGCGGGCTTGAACGCGGGCGCGAAGCATCAAGTCCTCCTTGGCGTCACCGGCTCGGGCAAGACCTTCACCGTCGCGAACGTCATCGCGCGCGTGCAGCGCCCCACGCTGGTCATCTCGCACAACAAGACGCTCGCCGCGCAGCTTTACGCGGAGTTCAAGGGATTCTTCCCCAACAACGCCGTCGAGTATTTCATCAGCTACTTCGACTACTACCAGCCCGAGGCCTACATCCCGCGCACGGACACGTTCATCGAGAAGGACTCGTCCATCAACGAGGAGATCGAGCGGCTGCGGCTCTCGACGATGAGCAGCCTCTTCGCGCGGCGCGACGTGATCGTGGTCGCGAGTGTGTCGTGCATCTACGGCATCGGCAGCAAGGAGGACTACGAGGCGATGGTCATCCCGCTCCAGCTCGGCCAGAGCCTCTCGCGCGACCAGCTCCTCTCGCGCATGGTGGACATCCAATACAACCGCAACGACATCGCCTTCGAGCGCGGCCAGTTCCGCGTCCGCGGCGACACGGTCGAGGTGCGCCCCGGCTACACCGAGGACGCGCTGCGCATCGAGTTCTTCGGCGACGACATTGACCGCATCACGCGCTTCGAGCCGCTCACGGGCGGGCGCATCGAGGAACTGCGCGCGGTGACGATCTATCCCGGCAAGCAGTTCGTCACGCCGATGGACAAGCTCAAGCGCGCGACGCTGACCATCCGCGAGGAACTGACGGAGCGCATCGCGTGGTTCGAGGCGCGCGGCAAGCTGCTCGAGGCGCAGCGCATCAAGATGCGCACCGAATACGACCTGGAGATGATGCTCGAGATGGGCTTCTGCTCCGGCATCGAGAACTACTCGCGCCACATCGCCGCGCGGCCGCCCGGCTCACGCCCGTGCACGATCATGGATTTCTTTCCCAAGGACTCGCTGCTCGTGATTGACGAGTCGCACGCGACGGTGCCGCAAATCGGCGCGATGTATGAGGGCGACCGCTCGCGCAAGACGGTGCTGGTCGAGCACGGCTTCCGCCTGCCGAGCGCGCTGGACAACCGGCCGCTGCGCTTCGAGGAGTTCCAGTCGTTGCAGAACCAGACGCTCTACGTGAGCGCCACGCCGGGACCGAGGGAGTTCGAGTGGGCGAGGGAAAATGCGGTCGGAGTCAAAGCGACGCAACCCCTCACCCCGTCCCTCTCCGCTTCCGAAGGGGAGAGGGTGCCCGAAGGGCGGGTGAGGGGTGATTCAGGCATCGCCGAACTCGTCGTCCGCCCGACCGGCCTCGTGGACCCGCGCGTCACGCTCAAGCCGCTCGCCGGCCAGATTGACGACCTCATCGAGGAGGTCCGCAAGCGCGTGGATGTGAAGGAACGCACGCTCGTCACCACGCTCACCAAGCGCACCGCCGAGGAACTCACCGATTACCTGCGCGACATCGGCATCAACGTCCGCTACCTGCACAGCGAGATTGACGCGATCGAGCGCGTCGAGATTTTGCGCGCGCTGCGCAAGGGCGAATTCGACGTGCTCGTCGGCATCAACCTCCTGCGCGAAGGGCTGGATTTGCCGGAGGTTTCGCTCGTGGCGATCCTCGACGCCGACAAGGAAGGCTTCCTCCGCAGCACGACGAGTTTGATTCAGACCTCGGGCCGCGCGGCGCGGCACTTGAACGGCGAGGTCATCCTTTACGCCGACGTGCAGACGGACAGCATCAGGAAGTTCCTCGCGACGACGGAATATCGCCGGCAGAGGCAGCTCGCCTGGAACGCCGCGCACGGCATCACGCCGCGCAGCGTGAGCCGCGCCGTCGAGGAGAGCCTCTCGTCGCAGAAGGAGGTCCACGACAAGGCGCTGACGCTGATGCGCGACGCGCAGGCGGACTTCGACGTGGGCACGGTGCTGCGCGAGTTGGAGGACGAGATGGTGAAGGCCGCGGAGAACCTGGAGTTCGAGAAAGCCGCGCTCGTGCGCGACCAGATCAACGAACTCAAGCGCGGCGCAGGCATCCTCACGGAGAAGGAGAAGGCGCAGGCGCGGTCGAGCCAGGTCAGTTACACGAAGCGGGGCAAGCGCCCGAAACGCGCGGCCGAGCGGCCATTTTGACGATTCAGTTCCACGACAGGTCCTCGGGCGCGTCGGCGAGGAGCTTGTATTGCCAGCCTTTCTTCTGGATGACGGATTTCCAGAGCGCGCCCGGGTCGGTGTTGAACACGAGGTCGAGCGAGGCGGGATGCGTCAGCCAAGCGTCGCGCTTCATCTCGTCGTCGAGCTGTCCGGCGGACCAGCCCGCGTAGCCGGCGAAAATCTTCACCTTCTGCGTCGGCGAGTAGGATTGGCCGAGCTCGACGAGTTCCTCGACCGAGTGGCCGAGGGCGAGGTTGGGCATCACGTCGGCGTCGGGCAGGAAGATGTCCGAGTAAAGGTAGCTCAGCGCCTGCGTCTGCACGGGCCCGCCAAGGTGCAGGGGGAGTTCCTTGATGACGTCGGGCAGGTCCGCCACGAGCGCCTCGCCGACCTTGGCGTCCGCCGTGCGGGTGAGCACGAGGCCAAAGGCCCCCTCGGCGTTGTGCTCGCAGACGAGCACGGCGGTGCGGTGGAAGAAGGAGCCGTTGAGCTTCCCGCCGTCGAGCAGGAGCTGTCCCTTGAGCGAGGTGAATGGCTTGTCCATGCGACCTGTGGCCGAATGTGGCGCAAGCTTGCGTGGCTGTAAATGGGCTTTAGAGTCGCGCGCACCACCGACTGCGGCATGAAGGAACTCCTGCGCAAAGTGCGCGACAACAAGAAGCTCATCGTGGCGGTGGGGTCGTTGTTGTGTTCGGTGGCCGTGCTGGTGGCGCTGGTGTTCTTCCTCTACAAGCTCAAGCAGCGGATGCTCGAGGACTCGGAGGTTTCGAACGAGCCGCCGCCCACGGAAGACGGCGATGAGCCGGGCCAAGGGCGGTGATCCAACGGCTCCGGGGCATTTCTGCTTTCGGACGGGCGGCTGGTCCTGCTACAGATTCACTCATGCCCTCAGCCACTTTCAAATCCGGCGACCTCACGGCCGTCATCGGCGACAACTCGGCGGATGGCGAGCATCGCGCCGGCTACAACGGTGTGTGGAGCCTTCGCCACCGGGCGGGCGCGCGCAGCCTGTTCGTGCCGGCGGTGGCTGGGCTGAACTTGGAACACATCGTCAGCGGCGAGCACCTGGAGGACGGGAAGGTATTCTTCGAGCCGCGCAACGCACCGATGACCTTCAAGCAGCTCAGCGAGACGGAAGCAGAGTTGCACCAGCCGCCGACGCCGACGTTCTTCGTCGAGAGCTGGACTCGCTTCAAGCTCATCGCGCCGCACTACCTCGACATGAGCTTCCGCTGCGTGCCGCACCAGCACGTCTTCCCGCGCGGCTACATGGCGCTCTTTTGGGCGAGCTACATGAACGCGCCGGCGGACAAGTCCATGTATTTCCTCGGCGGACTCGACGCACAGCGCAACCAGTGGACGCAGCTTTGCACGCAGTGGCACAACGACCAGAGCACCGTGCGCCACCGCGATGACACCTTCGAGATGACCTTCCCCGCCGGCAGCCGCGACACGCTGTTCAAGAGCCTCTCGCGGTTCCGCTTCGACCAGCCGTTCTTCTACGGCAACTTCGACGACCTCGTGTGGCTCGTCATGTTCGATCGAACGGACGGCATCCGGCTCACGCACTCGCCGAGCGGTGGCGGCTCGAATGCGCCGTTGCAGTCCACGAATCCCGCATGGGATTTTCAGTTCCTGGTGCAGAAGCCCGAGGTGATGAAGGAATACAGCTTCAACGTCCGCACCGTGCTGCGCCCGCGCTGCGAGCGCGCGGAATTGCTGGCGGAGTTCAAGAAATGGAAGGAGGCGAAATGAAGACGACGATTGCCGCAGTCGCGCTGCTGATCATCTCGAATGCTCCTGTCCGCGCCGCGTCGCTCAACCTGCCGCCGAACTCGTGGGTGAAGCTCTCGCCGCTCGCGAACACGCCGCCTTCGCCGCGGCTCGGCTACGAGGGCGCGTGCGTGTGGGACTCGAAACATCGCGTGATGATCCGATACGGAGGGCACAACCAGGGCGGCGGCGGCGAGCAGCATTCGGAGATGTGGACGTTTGACCCGCTCACAGCCACGTGGACGCTCAAGGAGCCGAACCTCCAGCCGCCGGGGATTTGTTGCGGGCAGCAGAATGTCTTCGACCCGGTTCAAGGGCGCTACCTGCGCTTTCCGTCGTTCAGCGGAAGCCACGGCTGGCAGTGGTGGCGCGAGATTTATCTCAACGACGCATCCGTGTGGAGCTACGACCTCGCGGAAAACAAATGGCGAAACTTGCGTCCCGTGCCGACGCCGACCCCGAAGCCGCTGCGCTGCGCGTCGTGGGACTCGCACCACGGCGTCGTCGTGCTTTTCGGCGGCGAGACGAGCAATGACGGCACGTTGGTTTATGATCCGCACGCAAACGAGTGGGTGCGCAAGAAGCCCGCGAAGCAACCCGAGGGCCGCAGCGGCGGGAACATGGCTTACGACGAGGCGCGCCGGAAACACATCCTCTTCGGCGCGCAGTTCATCAACGACCCGCGCACGTGGGCTTACGACCTCGACAAGAACGAGTGGACCGACTTGAAACCCGCCGCGATGCCTCCAACGGACAAGAACGATGCCGTGCTGGCCTACGACGCCGGCGCGCGGAAGGTGCTGTGCATCGTGAAGGTCAGCGAAGGCGCTGGCGACAACGCGAAGTCGCACCTGGAGACGTGGGCGTTCGACACGGGCGCGAACACGTGGACGAAGCTGAACCCGGAGCCGGAGCCGCATCAGTCCGGCAACCGCGCGCGAAACGTCCTTTACGCTCCGGAGCTGAACGCGGTGCTGCTCGAAAACCGCACGCATCCGCCGAACGGGCCTGCGGAGCAGCAGGTGCTGGCGTATCGCTTCGCCGGCGAATCGAAGCGCGAACCCGTCAAGCCATCCGACCGAACCACGCCGCGCATCGTCGAGGACATCGTCGTCTCGGTCGTATCGGCCACGCGCGTCGAGGTTTCGTGGAAGCGGCCGCGGCATGCGAACGTGCTCGGCTTTCACGTCGAGCGCGCGCCGGTCGAGGTGGCGACGGAAGACCAGCTCAAGCGGCTCAAGCGCCAGACCGAACCACTCGCGGAGCCAAGCGTTGGCGCGGTCACGCGCATCGGGAACTTTACACGGCTGACGCAAGCGATCCTCAAAGAGCCTTCATTCACTGACACAAGCGTTGACCTGACCAAGCCGCAGGCGGCCGGCGACTCGCCGCTCTACGAGCGCAAATTCAACGACGAGCAGCTTGACAAGGATGGCAGGCCGTATCGGTTCGCCGTGTTCGCCTACCGGGTGCGGGCCGTGATTCTCGGCGGGGAGAGCGGTCCCTCCGCAGCCGAGTTCACAATTCCTTCGCCTGTGCAATGGCTGGTCTCAAAGGAGGAAGGCGCGACGTGTCATCTCAAGTGGGCTGGGAATCCGGAGCGCGGCATCAAGGGCTATCGCGTCTATCGCATGAATGGCCGCTACGACAAGGATCCGATCCCGCGCCTGACACCTGAGCCAATCGTTGCGAATGCCTTCTCCGACCCGGAGGCAGGCAAGAACGCGCGCCGCTACTACGTCGTCGCCGTGGATGCGCTCGGGCAGGAGGGGTTCCCAAGTTCGCCGGTGTGGTTCGAGCGAGAGTGGAAGGCGTTTTACAAGCCGTTCACCGGCGAGTGGCATCAGTGACAGGCGCCCGCGAAGCCGGACGATGCGAAACCGCTCTTGACCCTCGCGGTCGTTGGGGCACATTCGCCCCGTGAACCCTCCCGGCCCGAGCCATGCGATAGGTTCCTTTGATGACTCCGGACTCCGATGATCACCGCCACGATTGACAATCTTCTCGGCAACAAGGCCGGCCAGATCTGGTCAGTCCCGCCCGATGCGACGGTGTTGGACGCGCTCAAGTTGATGGCGGCGAAAAACGTCGGCGCGCTCCTCGTCATGCAGGGCGACCAGCTTGTCGGCATTCTCTCCGAACGGGATTACGCGCGCAAAGTCACGCTCAAGGGCCGCGCCGCCGACACGACCCGCGTCAGCGAAGTCATCACCACGCCGGTCGTCACGGTCACGCCGCAGCAGACGGTCGAAGAGTGCATGCGGCTCATGACGAGCCACCGGTTCCGGCACCTGCCGGTCGTCAAGGACGGCAAAGTGCTTGGCGTCATCTCCATCGGCGATCTTATCAACTGGACGATTTCCGCGCAGGAGCAGGCGATCCAGCAGATGGAGAACTACATCGCCGGCGGCTACCGGTAGCCGTCCGGCGCACGCGACCGTGGCCGGCAAGCTGAAGTTCCCCATCGTCCTGGCGTGCGGCATCGCGCGCTTCGACGCGCTTCGCGAGCAGTTCGCCGCGCTGGTCGGCACGAAGGGCGTGCAGCTCTCCGACGCGGGCCACTATTTCCGGTTCATCAAGTCGCGGCTGGAGGAACGCGGTTTCACCACGCGCCACACGCAGGTCAGCTTCGCGGCGCGGGTGGACGTGCGGGCGAACGAACTTGCGGCGCAAGTCGGCGCGATTCGCCGCGAGTTGAACGCCGGGCAGGTCCACATCATCGCGCACAGCATGGGCGGGCTCGACGCGCGGCGCATGATCGTGGACATCACCGGGGCGGCGGCGACCGTCGCCAGCCTCACGACGATCGGCACGCCGCATTGGGGCAGCCCCGTGGCCGATGCCATGCTCGCGCGCGGATTCGAGAGCGTGGTGGACAAGCTGCAGCCGTTCATCACGCTCGAAGGCGTGCACGATCTCGCGACCGAAGCCTGCCGGCGTTTCAACGAACGCGCCGAGCCCGTCGAGGCCGCGAACGCGGTCCACTACGCCGCGTGGTCCGGCGCGCAGGTGCGCGACCAGACGTTTTTCCCGCTTCTGAAATCGTGGGATGTCACGCACGCCGCGGAAGGCGACAACGATGGACTGGTCTCGGTGAAGTCCCAGCGATGGCAGCCGGCCTTGCACGCGCCGGGCGTCACGAAGCCCGTTCACCAGCGATCATTCCCTTTCCCCGCCGATCACTTGAACCAGATCGGATGGTGGATGCCGCCGGCGGCGGAGTTCGCCTTTCCGACCCTTGCGCGCTGCAGGGCGTGGCGCGCGCGTGCGCAGGAAATCGAAGCCGCCGTGCAGCAGGTCTATCTCGGGGTCGCGGACGAACTCGAAGTCATGGAGTCCTTCGGACGGCTCCGGTAGTAGAAGTAGATGGGCGTCCCGAGCGCGACGAGCACGAGGCCGAAGGCGAAGTTGATCAGGCCCGGCTTGCCCGCGGCGACTGCCGCGCGATACGCCGCGATGTCGTTGTAGATCGTCATCAAGAGGAACGCCGCGGCAAAAACCACGAAGATTCCGGGCACCCACGGATACCCCGGCACTTTGTAGGGACGCGGCGCGTCGGGCTCCCTGCGCCGCAGCACGATCACCCCGTAGGCGCCTGTCATGTAGAAAATCCAGCTCACGAAGATGAGCGTGTCCGTGAGCTGGTCGAACGTGCCGCTGAACACAAGCAGCGACGCCCACACACCCTGCACCCCGAGCGACGCCGCCGGCGTGTGGTAGCGCGGATGCACGCGCCCGAGCAGCGCGGGAAAGACGTTGCGCTGGGCCATCGCGAAATACACACGCGCGCTGGCAAGGATGGTGGCGTTGTTCGCGCCGAACGTGGAGCACATCACCACCACCGCGATGAACTGCGCGCCGCCGTTCATGATCTTGTCGGCGACGTCCGCGGCGACGAGCTTCGACTGCGCCATCACGTCCACCGGCAGCACCCAGCAATAGGCCACGTTCATCGAGAGGTAGATCGCCGTGACGATGAACATCCCGAGCACGGTCGCGCGCGGCACGTTGCGCTCCGGGTCGCGCACTTCGCCGGCGAAGAAGCTCGTCTTCACCCAGCCGTCGTAAGCCCAGAAGGCGCCCTGCAGCGCCGCGGCAATCGCCGCCACGAGCGCCAGCCCTTCCTTGTGGATGACCGCGCTGTCCTTGGTGAAGTGCTCCGCGCTCCCGCCGATGCCCGGCACCGCGAAGGCCGCCACGAACAGCACCGCCATCCCGCCGACCTTCGCAATGGTCGAGATGTTCTGCACGAGGCCGCCGAAGCGCACGCCGAGGTAGTTCACCGCTGTCAGCAGGACGATGACGGCGACCGCGAGGCACTTCACGCCAAACTCCTTGAACGGCGCGATGTCGCCGATGAACGGCAGGTGGAACGACCACGCCGCCGTCGCCGGGTCCAGTTCGGGCAGCGCGTGGAGCTTGCCGAAATACTCCGCGAACACGTAGGCCAGCGCCGCGATGCTCCCGGTCTGGATGACCGCAAACACCGCCCAGCCGTAGATGTAAGCCGCGAACGGGCCATACATCCGCTCGTAGAAAACGTATTGGCCGCCGGTCTCGGTGATGAAGCTGGAAACTTCCGCGTTCGAGAGCGCGCCGAAGAGCGTGATGACGCCGGCGAGCACCCACACGAACAGCAGCCACTCCGGCGAGCCGAGCTGGCCCGCCATCACGCCTGGCTTGCGAAAGATGCCCGAGCCGATCACGCCGCCCACGACCAGCATCGTCGTCGTGAACAGGCCGAGCGCGGGGAGAAGACTCGGTGACGGATTGCTTTGGTGGGGCTCACTCACGATTCAAAAGTCAGCGGTTCGATTCGGCCCCACTCGCATTTGCGGCAGAACGGAGATGCAGCACCCCTCACCCCATCCCTGCCCATGAACCGGTTGGCGCACAGCCACCCCTCACCCGTCCCGCTCCGAGCGGGAGCACCCTCTCCCCTCCTCGGAGGAGGGGAGAGGGATGGGGTGAGGGGTGTCCGTTCGGGTTCAGGGGCCGAAATCGCGGCCGTTGGCGGGCCGTTGGTTCTCTCCCCTCGTCGGACGAGGGGAGAGGATGCCCGAAGTGCGGGTGAGGGGTGTTGAAGGAACCACTCCGCGAGCTTGACGATTGGCATCATTCGCCTATTGCCCTTTCAGAAACGCCATCAAGTCCGCCAATTCCTGACGGGTCATCGTCTTCTCCAGTTCGTTCGGCATGAGCGAGGTGCTGCTGCTGGTGAGCTTGGCGACGTTCGCGCGCAGAATGGTTTCCTCCACGCCTTGCGCGGCGCGGAGGGTGACGCTCGTGGGCGTGTCGGAGGTGAGCAGGCCGGTGAGGGAGCGGCCGT
>VHCN01000058.1 GCA_016871675.1 Verrucomicrobiota bacterium | reverse complement strand
CCTCCGCCTCGTCTTTCACCACGCCTTCGCCGTTGGCATAACTGAGGCCGAGGTTGTATTGCGCCTGGGCATATCCCTGATCTGCCGCCTTGCGATACCACTTCACCGCCTCCGCCTCGTCTTTCACCACGCCTCGGCCGTTGTCATACATGACGCCGAGGTTGAATTGCGCCGAGGCATGTCCCTGATCTGCCGCCTTGCGATACCACTTCACAGCCTCAGCCTCGTCTTTCACCACGCCTTGGCCTTCGGCATAACTGAGGCCGAGGTTGAATTGCGCGGCTGCATGTCCCTGATCTGCCGCCTTGCGATACCACTTCACAGCCTCAGCCTCGTCTTTCACCACGCCTCGGCCGAAATCATAACTGACGCCGAGGTTGAATTGCGCTGTGGCATCGCCCTGCTCAGCCTTCCGAAGCTGGAACTTGTGCGCTAACTGTTGGCCTTCGGCTCTCTGTGCCGGCGTCAAACGGCTCTCAATAATCGCGATAGCCTGCTGTGCGTTCTCGTCCCTCCCTTCGGCCGCGAGCAATATCCACTTGTAACCCTCGACTTCGTCCTTTGGAACGCCTTCGCCTAGGACATACTTGGTGCCGACTGCGAGCTGCGCACCGGGAAATCCCAGCTCGGCGGCTTTGCGATACCACTTCACCGCCTCCGCCGCATCCTTCGTCACGCCTACTAAGCCTTTTTCATACGCTAAGGCGAGGATGAACTGCGCCGCGGCATCTCCCCTTTCAGCATTCCGTCGCAGTTCTGCCATCTTTTCGGCATCAGCCTTTTCCTGTCCTCCAACCACTGCCTGCGTCATGCACAGCACAACCGCAGCGCACAACAGCGCTCCGAGGGATTTCATGGCTGCATGGTAACTCCCGGGAACCTTCAGTTGCAAGCGACGACGTTGCGATTGACGGCTTCCGCGCGCATCCGCGGATGCGTGAGCGTCTTCTGCAAAGCCTTCTCTCCTCGCTTTGCGAAGGGAGAAGGTGGCCGCAGGCCGGATGAGGGGTGCGAAGACCGAGGACGTTCGGTTGCACTGCGCACGAAGGCCAACGTGATTGAACCAAACCCCTCACCCCGGCCCTCTCCCCTTGCTCCGCAAAGGGAGAGGGAGGAGGCGGCGCGCGGGACTACGCGGCGGCGCACTGCTTCACGGCCTCGACACAGCGGGGGCAGAGGGTGGGATGTTCGGTGTTGGTGCCGACTTCGGTTTCCCAGTGCCAGCAGCGCTCGCACTTTTGGCCGTCGGCTTTGGTCACCTGATATTGAATCTTCTGCCCGCCGTTCGCGGATGCAGCCAGCTCGACGGTGAGCTGCGAGACGTTCAGCAGTTCCTGAAGTTCATTCAGGTGTCGCGTCCCGACTTCGATCGAATCCCAAGTCCCCCCAATCTGGACTTTGCTCTCCAGGTTCTTGCCGATGACGCCCTTCTTCCGCTCGGCTTCGATGGGGGCAAATGCCATTTCTCGAAGCCGCAACCACGCGGTCCAGCTTGTTCTCTCCTCCTCAGACAGCAAGAAGGTCAGCGGCGTCCACGCGGCGGCGTGGACGGAGGCCGTCGGTTTGCCGGGGATGAACTCCCACGCTTCTTCCGCGGTGAAGGCGAGCACGGGCGCGAGCATCTGGCAGAGGCGCGTGACGATGCGGTGCAGCGCGGTTTGGGTCGAGCGGCGGCGCGGCGAGTTGGCGGCGTCGGTGTAGAGGCGGTCCTTCACCACGTCGTGGTAGATCGCGCTCAACTCGACGGCGGCGAACTGGCTGAGCTTCTGATACACGACGTGGAACTCGTAGGCGTCGTAGGCGGCGGCAATATCGGCTTCGAGCCTGGCGAATTCGCCGAGTATCCAGCGGTCGAGTCCGGTGAGCTGGTCGTCGGGCACGGTGTGCTTCGCGGGGTCGAAGTCGTAGAGGTTCGAGAGCTGGTAGCGGAGGGTGTTGCGGAGCAGGCGGTAGGTCTCGGCGACTTTCTTGATGCGCTCCTCGCTCACGGTGATGTCGCTGCGGTAATCCTGCGAGGCGACCCAGAGGCGGATGACGTCCGCGCCGTAGTCCTTGATGTAGCGCTCGGCGGTCTGCGGCTTTTCGTAAGCGCCCTGGCCTTGCTTGCTCTTGGAAACTTTCTGGCGGTCCTCGTCCACCATGAAGCCGTGGGTGAGGACGGTCTTGAATGGAGCCGAGCCATTGCCCGCGAGCGAGAGGAGCAGGGAGGATTGGAACCAACCGCGGTGCTGGTCGGAGCCTTCGAGGTAGATGTCGGATTGGAAGGCGTGGTCGGTGGTGCGCGGTGCGTGACCGGAGGCGGAACCACCGCGCAGCTCGGGGCGGTGCGCGACAACGGCGCGGCTGGAACTGCCGGAATCAATCCACACGTCGAGTGTGTCGGCGGATTTGGCGACGGCTTCGGCACCGTTCCAACCGGCGGGCTTTACAAGCGACCACAGTTCGGCGGCGGTTTTCTCGAACCACACATTGGAGCCGTGTTGCTCGACGAGCGCGGCGACGTTGCGGACGACCTGCGCGTCGAGGATGGCGTTGCCCTGCGCGTCGTAGAACGCGGGCAGCGGAACGCCCCACGAGCGCTGGCGCGAGATGCACCAGTCGGGGCGGCCCTTGACGGCGGCCTCGATGCGGCTCTTGCCCCAGTCGGGGATCCATTGCACGCGGTTGATCTCGTCGAGGGCGAGCTGGCGGAAGGTCTGGGGAGCGCCGGCCTCCGGCCGGTTGTTCGACGCGTGGTCAATGCGGATGAACCACTGGTCCATCGCGCGGAAGATGATGGGCGTCTTGCTGCGCCAGCAGTGCGGGTAGCTGTGGTGATATTTCTCCTCGCCGAGCAGGGCGTTGCGGGCGCGGAGTTCGTGGAGGACGGCGCGGTTGGCGTCGCTTTCGCCGTGTTTCTCGAGCAACGACTTGCCGGTCATCTCGGCGGGCATCTGCTGGTCGCGCGGCAGGTCGTTGGTGAAGGCGAGGCAGCCGTCGTCGCTGACGGGCGAGTAGATGGGCAGGCCGTTTTGCCGGCCGAGGTTGTAGTCGTCGAGGCCGTGTCCGGGGGCGATGTGGACGAAGCCGGTGCCGGTGTCGTTCGTCACGAAGCTGTCGCCGGTGAAGAGCCGGCCGGTGCGCGCGCAGAAGGGGTGCTCGTATTCGAGCGTGGCGAGTTCGTCGCCGGTCATGGTGCGGATGATCTCGTAGCCGTTCCAGCCGCATTTCTGCGAGACTTGGGAGAGCAGTGAATCGCAGACGATGTAGGTGTCGCCGTTCGCGTGGACCATCGAGTAGTAGAACTTGGTGCTGAAGGCGACGGCGAGGTTCGCGGGCAGCGTCCACGGCGTGGTGGTCCAGATGACGAGGAAGGTGTTCGGCTCGTCCTTGAGCTTGAAGCGGACGTAAACGCTCTGGCTGACGTGGTCGGCGTATTCGACCTCGGCCTCGGCGAGCGCGGTGCGGCACGGGATGCTCCAATACACGGGCTTCTTGCCGCGATAGACGAAGCCCTTCTCGACGATGTCGGCGAAGAGGCGCAGTTCGTCGGCCTCGTATTCCCTGTCGAGCGTGAGGTAGGGGTGGTCCCAGTCGCCGAACACGCCGAGGCGCTTGAACTGCTCGCGCTGGATGCCGATGAACTTGCGGGCGTAGGCGTCGCAGGCCGTCCGGATCGACGCGGGGTCGGCGGCAGTGTTGCCGGCCTTGCGCATCTCCTGCGAGACCTTGAACTCGATGGGCAGCCCGTGGCAGTCCCAGCCCGGAACGTAAGGCGCGTCGAAGCCGCGCAGCGTTTTGTATTTTACGATGATGTCCTTGAGAATCTTGTTCAGCGCGGTGCCGATGTGGACGTCGCCGTTGGCGAAGGGCGGGCCGTCGTGGAGGACAAACTTGGGCCGGCCCGCGCGCGCCTTCTGGATTTGGCCGTAAACGTCCTCGCGCTGCCAGCGTTCGAGCCGTTGCGGCTCGCGCGTGACGAGGTCGGCCTTCATGGCGAAGTCCGTGCGCGGCAGATTGAGCGTGTTCTTGTAGTCCATGTCGCGGGCCAAGGAGCGGCGAAGCTAGCAACCGTCGGTGGGCGAGGCAAGATTCGGGTGCTGGCCGAATCGGCTGAACGGTGGCTGCCCTGCCTCGAACCCGTTGCAGGGCGTGGGATTCACGCCGGAGCGACCAAGGAAGCGCTGGCTAAGCCACGAAGACACGAAGGACACAAAGGACGGGAAGGGGAAAGGCTCGTCGTTCCCGCCTTCTGCGTGTCCTGCGTGTTTTTGTGGTTGGAGAGATGGTTCAGTGCTTCCCTAACGAGCCGCGCGCGGGCACGGCCTTGGACTTGGGGGAGAAGACGGGCATGGCGGAGGTTTCCCGTGGTGTTCAAAAATCGTCCAGCCGAATCTTTGATAGCCAGAAGCGCGTGCGGCTGGTAAGAACACTGCCGCAGCCTGCGTGAACCAACCCGTCCGCGGCTGCACGCCCGGCACGGCGGGGAACCCGCGAGCAGCGGATCCGTTGAACCAACATGAAACCCAGTCAGTCCTCCTTCATCCCCCGCCGGGCGGCCTTCACCCTCATCGAACTGCTTGTGGTCATCGCCATCATTGCGATCCTGGCGGGGATGCTGCTGCCGGCGCTGAGCAAGGCGAAGGCGAAGGCTCAAGGTGCGTCGTGCCTTGCCAACATGAAGCAGCTCCAGCTTGCGTGGGAACTCTACAAGGACGACAACGACGACCGAATGGTCAGGAACATCAACTATCCCGACTTGAACACGCTAGGTTCGAACGGGGCGATTGGAACGAACGATACGTGGTGCACTGGATGGATGAGGCCCGCACCGACCTACGTGGCGGCGAGCGTGACCAATGTCAGCTACTTCATGAACGCGTTGATGGGACGGTATTCACAAGCACCGGGAATCTACAAGTGCCCTTCGGATAAGTTCGATTTCCCCGACCCGACTGTGCCACGAGGACGTGTGCGAAGCGTTGCAGCAAGCAACTTCATGAACGGCGACCGATGGGCTGCCCAACCCGCAAACTACCACGGGACCGCGAACCTGCCGGTCTACCGGCGTGTATCAGAAGTGCTTGTGCCTTCAGATCGTTTGGTATTCCTCCATGAGGATCCAAACACTCTCGATGATGGTGTCACGCTGAACGTGATTGACCTGCCGGGGAGCGCGAACAACACGCGATTCGGCAATGTTCCAGCTGCGCTGCATAACGGTTCCACGAGCTTCAGTTTCGTGGATGGCCATGCGGAGCATCGAAAATGGAACTCTGTTGCGCTCAACCGTGGCGTTCCCGTGCCCGTGACGACGAGCGCGACGGATGCAATCTGGTACAAGCAGAGGCTGCACCACGCTTACCAGCAATAAGTGATGGGAAGGCATTACTGAAGTCCAACCGGGTCTTTGCGCTTGGCCGAGCCTTTTGCCGGCATCGCCAGCATTTAGGATCTGATTGACCCAGTCGGGCCGTCTGGGAGCTGTTCGCATTCCTCTCCTTACAGGCAGTCCATCCTTGGCCGTTCATGAATGCGACCATGGGTGTCCTCGCCCTCGGTTCGGGTTTGTTCTGCCCGGCGCGGAGGCGTCCGTCACGCCCGCCAAGCTCCCGGTGTTCACGGGCCTCGAAGACGGCATGCCCGGCATCACGCCCGACCCCGGGTT
This sequence comes from Verrucomicrobiota bacterium, assembly GCA_016871675.1. NCBI lineage: Bacteria > Pseudomonadati > Verrucomicrobiota > Verrucomicrobiota bacterium. The sequence goes on along the minus strand of VHCN01000058.1, from coordinate 16,253 downwards.
TGCGAAGAACGGATGGATTTACCTGAACCGATCGTTGCCGGAGACGTTCAAGGACGAGAAGGCCGGCGGGAAGGCGGGCATCATCCGCACGTCGCGCTTCACGCTCCGGGGCGACACCGGCACGACGACGGCGGCGAAGTAGAGGCGGGGGACGGGTCCGTTCGACGGCTGCGACAGGAGGCTCGACGACGGGCGGCATCGTGGCTAGCCTGCCTGCCATGAAGCAAACCATTTTGCCCGCCTGTTGCGCGCTTGCGCTGCCCGCCGCCCTGTTCGCCCTCGCGTTCAACCCGCAGGAGAAAAGCACCGGCGACCAAATCGTGATCGAAGTCCCCGCGCCCGTGAAGGCGCTCATCCAGCGCGAGACGGCCGGGGCCAAGGTGATCGAGTTTGGCCGCAGCAACGAGGATGGACGGCTCATCTACGAGGCCGTGGTGAGCATGGACGGCCGCGAATACACCGTGCGCTGCGACGCGGGGGGAAACCTGAAGCGAATCGAACTCCGCACGCGCGACCAGGACCGGAAGCCGTTGCGCCTCGACGACCTGCCCGCGCCGATCAAGGCGGCGTTTCAGAAGCAGGCGAAGGGCGGCGTGATCCTCGAAGTCGAGATGCAGCAGGTGGAGTATTCCGCGGTTGCGAACATCAACGGCCAGAAATACCACGTGACGGTGAATTCAGACGGGCACCTGCTCAAGAAGGAGCCGGTCGGGGAGTAAGCGGCGTGACGAGGATTGTGAAACCGAAACCGGGTTTCGAACGCGCGTGAATTTCCCAGGTCCGGCAGTGACATCACTCACTTCCGCTTTCGGGCGATGCTGTAGATCGGGTGCTCGTCGAGCAGGTTGTTGTGCAAGCCGGTGATCTGGTCGGGCCGCCAGAAGTTCACGCCGGCGTAGAAGTAGAGCGGGAGGATGGGGAGTTCGTCGCGCACCAGGATCGTCTCGGCCTCGCGCAGCATCGCGGCGCGGCGCTTCGGGTCGGGCTGGAGGTTGGCGTCGCGGACGAGCTGGTCGTAACGGGCGTGTTTCCAGCCGGTGCGGTTGTTGCCGTTGTTGCTCATGAACATGTCGAGGAACGTGTTCGGGTCGTTGTAGTCGCCGATCCAACTGCTGCGGGCCAGGTCGTAGTCGAGCGCGCTGAGCGCCGCGAGATACACCTTCCACTCGACGGCGCGCAGCTCCATCGAGATGCCGAGTTCCTTCTTCAACATCGCCTGCAACTCCACGCCGATCTGCTTGTCGGCTTCGCCGGTCTTGAACAGGTATTGGAATGCCGGGAAGCCCTTGCCACCGGGAAAGCCCGCGTCGGCCAGCAGTTTGCGAGCGAGCTCGATGTCGCGGCTGAGCCCGTCCGGCGGCTCGTAAACCGCCATGCCCTTGGGCGTGAAGTGCGACGCGACCTTCTCGCCACTCTTGGTGATGTTCTCGACGATGCGGCGCTTGTCGAACGCGAGCGCGAGCGCCTTGCGGACGCGCGGGTCGTCGAACGGTTTGCGCGTGACGTTGCAGCGGATGAAGTAAGTGCCGAGGTAGTCGAAGAGGTGGCAGTCGGGGCGCCGTCGCAATTCGTCCATGAGCTCCGAGGGGACGAGGTTCTTGTCCCAGATGATGTCAGCGGCGCCGGTGAGGTAGAGGTTGAGCGCGGTCGCGGCCGATTCCATCGGGAGAAAATCCACGACTTCGCTTCGGACGGATTGCGTGTCGTAGTGCCGCGGGTTGCGGCGGAGGCGGATCTTGTCGTGGACGCGCCACGAAACGAGTTCGTAGTGCCCGTTCACGGGGACGGGCGGTGTCATGAGCCAGCGGTCGCCGTGCCGCTCGATCCAAAACCGCGGGACGACGGCCAGCGTGGGAAACGCGCACAGCTCGAGAAAGAACGGCGTCGGGCCGGTGAGTTCCACTCGCACGGTGCGCGGGCCGGTCGCGCGCACTGCGACGTCCTCCGGGGTGAACGGTTTCCCGGTGACCGGGTTGGTCCTGGCGACGTTGAATTCCTCGGCGTTGCGGATGAAGTAAAGCTGCCCGGCGTATTCCGAGGCCGTGAGCGGGTCGAGCGCACGCCGCCAGGACCACGCGACGTCGTCCGCGGTGATCGGCTGCCCCGTGGACCAGACGGCGTTGCTGCGGAGATGGAATGTGTAGACGCTCCCGTCGGGCGAGAGGTCCCAGCGCTCCGCAAGCGCGGGCACGGGAGTGGCGTTGACCGGTTCGAGGCGTGTGAGCCCCTCGAACATCGACCGCACGACGCGCATTTCGGGCTGCCCCGTGATGATCGCCGGGTCGAGTGACTCGGGCTCGGCGCCGTTGATGATGACAAGGTCGGCGGGCGGTTCGCGTCGCGCGCAACTTGCGAGCAGCGCCACGACGATGGATGCCAGCGCGAGGGACGTGAGGAATCGGTCCGGCCGCGCGGAGGGTTGATCGAAAGCCGTCGAACTCATGGCGCCGGCTCCCAGCATCGGACTGCTACTGCTTCGGTGAAGGCGCCGTCGTGGGAGCGGGCGAGGGCGTCGCGGCGGACGGCGTCACCGCGCTGGTCGGGGCGTTGGTCGCGGCGGGGCTGTTGGTCGCGGCGGGGCTGTTGGTCGCGGGCGGTGTGTTCGTCAGCGCGAGCTTCGGCGTTGGCGTGCCGATGACGGCGGGGGTTGTCGTTGCGTTTGTCGAGGCGGGCGTGACTTCGCCGGCGGCCTTCTCGAGTTCCTTTTCGACGCCGCTCTTGCCCTGCTTCGCGCGCGCGTCGATGACGTAGAGCGTGAGCGAGAGGCCGAGAAAAACAGCGGCGGCATACTTGGTGACCTTGGTCAGCACGTTGCCGGAGCCCGCGCCGAACAGCGCGTCGGTCGCGCCGGTCGCGAACGCCGCGCCGCCGAGGCCGGACTCTTTCTTGGGGAGCTGAATCAGGATCAGCAGGATGAGCAGCAGGCAGTCGACCACGAGCACGAAGGTCATCAGTCCGGTCAGGAAGTTCATGAGGTTGGTTGTTCGCTAATCGAGTTCTTCACAATGTCCGAAAAATCTCGCACCGCGAGCGATGCACCGCCGACGAGCGCGCCATCGACATCCGGCTGGCTCATCAATTCACGCGCGTTCGCGGGCTTGACGCTGCCACCGTATTGGATGCGGACGCGGCGCGCAACGGAATCGTCGAACATCGCCGCGAGCTGCCGGCGGATGAAGGCGTGGACTTCCTGCGCCTGGGCGCTGGTTGCGGTGCGTCCGGTGCCGATCGCCCAGACCGGTTCGTAGGCAAGGATCGTCTCCGTCATCTGTTCCTTCGAAAGCCCGGCCAGGCTGCCGCGCACCTGGGTGCCGACGACTTTCTCCGTCTCATTCGCCTCGCGCTCGGCCAGCGTCTCCCCGACGCAGACGATGGGCTTGATGGATTGCGCATGAGCGGCAAGCGCCTTCTTGGAGACGGTTTCATTGGACTCGCGCTGGAACTGACGGCGCTCGGAGTGGCCGAGGATCACGTAACGCACGAGGAACTCCTTGAGCATGCCGGCGCAGATTTCACCGGTGAAGGCGCCGAAGTTCTGCTCGCTCATGTTTTGCGCGCCCAGCCGGAGACTCGACCCCTCGATGGCCTGCGAGACGGCTTCCAGCGCGGTGAACGGCGGGCAGACGACGACATCGACTTCCTTGATGTTCGCAAGTTCGCGCTTGAGGCCATCCACAAGCGCAAGCGCCTCGGCGACGGTCTTGTTCATCTTCCAGTTGCCGGCGATGATCAGTTTGCGCTCTTTGTCCATGGGATCAGCCTCATCGTGTCAACCTCACGCATCCGTCAGCGCCGCGACGCCGGGAAGCACCGCGCCTTCGAGGAATTCGAGGCTCGCGCCGCCGCCGGTGCTCATGAACGTCACCTTGTCGCCGAGGCCGGACTGGTGCAGCGCCTTCACGCTGTCGCCGCCGCCGATGATGCTTGTGGCCCGGTTCTGCTGCGTGGCTTCGGCCACGGCGCGCGCGACGGTGTTCGTGCCGCCGGCGAAGCGCTTGTCCTCGAACATCCCCATGGGGCCGTTCCACAGGATCGTCTTCGCCGTGCGAATCACCTCGGCGTAGCGCGCCGACGTGGCGGGACCGATGTCGAAGCCTTTCTCCGCATCGGGAATGTCGGGCGTGCCGAGCACGCGGGGATTTTCATAGGAGAACACCGGCTTGCCCTTCTTGTCGACCTTGCCCGTGTCCACGGGTGTGGCGACGACGTTGTCGGTCGGCAGCAGGAATTGGACGCCGCGGGCTTTGGCCTTTTCGATCGCGGCGAGCGCGACGGAAGTTTTGTCCGGCTCGACGAGCGACTTCCCGACCTTGAACCCTTGGGCGAGCTTGAACGTGTAGGCCATCGCGCCACCAATGAGGAGGGTGTCGGCCTTCTCGATGAGCCGGTCGATGACGGCGATCTTGTCGGAAACCTTTGCGCCGCCGAGGATGACGACGAACGGCTTGGCGGGACTTTCGAGTTCCTCGCCGAGGAACTTGAGTTCGCGTTCCATCAACAGGCCCGAGGCGCACCGGCCGCCGCGCGAAGCGATGGCGCGGGCGACGCCTTCCGTGCTGGCATGCGCGCGGTGGGCCGCGCCGAACGCGTCGTTCACATAGACGTCCGCGAGGCGCGCGAGTTGCGAGGCGAAGGACTCCGCGTTCGCCTCCTCCTCGCCGTGGTAGCGCGTGTTCTCGAGGAGCAAAATGTCGCCGTTCTGCAACGCGCCGACGGTCTTCTCGACCTTCTCGCCGGTGCATTCATCCACGAAAGCCACCGGGCGGCAGATCATGTCGGCAAGCTTGGCCGCCACAGGCCGCAACGACATGGACGGTTCGCGTTTGCCCCCGGGCCGGCCGAGGTGCGCGGCAAGGATGACCCGCGCGCCCGCGCCCACCAGCAGGTCGAGAGTCCCAAGCGTCTCGCGGATGCGTGTGGTGTCGTTGATGACCATCACGCCGTCCTCTTCCTCCATCGGCACGTTGTAGTCCACGCGGACAAGCACACGCTTGCCGCGCACATCGAGGTCTCTGACGCTGAGTTTCGCCATCGTCCGGAAAAACAGGCGCGACAGGATAGCCAAGGGCAGGGGGCAGTCAAAAGGAATTCGCCCCGAAACCCGTCGCGCGGGTCTGCGTGCAACCTCCGGCCGAGTCTCTTTCTGCAAGGGGTGAACTGAACGCAGCAGAAGAAAGGCAACCCTATGCATCCGGACCTCGCACTCGTCGGCCTTGGCGCCGGGGAAATCATCCTCTTGCTCGTGCCCGGCCTCGGCGCCGTCGCGCTGATCGTCGCGGAGGCGTCGGACTTCACGCTCACCGCCACGGGCATGACGCTCGGCACGCCGCGTTCCATGGCGCCCGGGCAATTCGAGCGGCCGGCCCAACCCATACATGAGATTCGACGCAATGAGAATCCGCAAGACTGCGGGCGGCCCCGGCCAGTCCGGTCGCCCTGTTTGACTCGCCCCTCAACTCCGTGCTTTGATCGGGCAATCCGTTCCCGCGCCATGCTCGCACGTCTCGCATTCCCGGCACCCGCCCTTTTCGCCGCGCTCGTCTCCCTTGCCGCGTCGCCTGCGCCCGACGGCAATGGAAGCTTCGTCACATCGAGCGACTCGCGCGAGGGACTCATTGGTTGCTGGACGAAGAACTTTCCCGTGACGGGCGGCGCGCATCATCGGTTCGAGGCGTGGCACCGTCGCCGTGGTCGAAGTGGACCTCAACAAGCGCCTGCACTGGCAAAGCCTCGGCGACTTCAAGGCGGAGATGTTGCGACACCGGCCGGGGGTGGCGGGTGAATAGGGTGTGACCCGTGTGAAGTAGAAGCCATGCTCAAGGCCCTGTTCAATCCGCCCCCGTTGACGACTCAACGCAAATGGGCTGCGCTGGCAGTCGCGGTCATCGCCGACGCGGCCCAAATCCCGCTGACCGCCGTGCCCGGTGCGCCGCAAATCGTGGACGCCATCACGATGGTCGTGACTTCGCTGGTGATTGGCTTCCACCCGCTGCTGTTGCCGACGTTCATTCTCGAGCTCGTGCCGCTGGCCGACATGCTGCCGTCGTGGACCGGTTGCGTGATGGCTGTCATCCTCCTGCGCGGCCGTGGCCCGCACGTGGTGGACGTGGAAAGCGTGAAAGTTCCACCGCCGGTCGCCGTGCCGCCGCCTGCGCCGCCGCCCGCGGCCATCCCGCCGAAGATTGATCCTACGAAGTGAGCGCGGCCGCGGGAAAGGCCGGGTTGTTCGACGCGCTCAAGGGCTGTCTCATGGGCGCGCGCGCGCCGCTGCCTTGCCTGGAACTCGGCGCGAAGCCCGGCATGAGCGAGGGTGCGCGTCCCTTCTCTTGCGCGCCATCGGCGGCCCCGCCGGACATGACCGCGATCGTCGGGAAGATTTTGGAGAACGCCGCGACCGCACGCGGCGCGAAATAGCGCCGTCACGCCTTCGCGATCAACTGCCGGAGCACGAAGGGCAGGATGCCGCCGTGCTGGTAGTAGTCCACCTCGATGGGCGTATCAATGCGACAGCGGACTGGCACGTCCTGCGACTGGCCGTTCGCGCGCGTGATGCGGAGCGTGAGGTCCTGCTGCGGCTTGATGGCCGCGGTGAGGCCGAGCACGTCGTAGGTCTCGGTCCCGTCGAGGCCGAGCGACTGCGCGGTGGTGCCGTCCTTGAATTGCAGCGGCAGCACGCCCATGCCGACGAGGTTCGAGCGGTGGATGCGCTCGAAGCTCTGCGCGACGACGACTTTCACGCCGAGCAGGTTCGTGCCTTTCGCAGCCCAGTCGCGCGAAGAGCCGGTGCCGTATTCCTGTCCGGCAATCACGATGAGCGGCGTGTTCGTGCCGCGATACACGATGGCGGCGTCGTAGATGGGCATGAGTTCGCCGGACGGCTGCAGCTTCGTCACGCCGCCCTCGGTGCCGGGGACCATCAGGTTCTTGATGCGAACATTGGCGAAGGTGCCGCGCGTCATCACGCGGTCGTTGCCGCGCCGCGAGCCGTAGCTGTTGAAGTCCGCCACGCTCACGCCGTGCTCGATGAGATAGCGGCCGGCGGGCGAACTCTTCTTGATCGAGCCCGCGGGGGAGATGTGGTCGGTCGTGACGCTGTCGCCGAAGATGCCGAGGGCGCGCGCGCCTCGGATCTCCGCGAGGCTGCCGGGTTGGAGCGAGAAGTCCTCGAAGAACGGCGGTTCCTGGATGTAGGTGCTCTCGCGGTCCCACTCGTAGGCGTTGCCGGCGCTTGACGGGATTTCGTTCCACTTGGGGTTCGCCTTCGCGAAGTCGCCGTAAAGTTTGCGGAACACGTCCGGACGCAGTGCCGCGCCGAGCAGGTCTCGGATTTCCTTCATCGTCGGCCACACGTCGCGCAGGAACACCGGGTTGCCGTCGCTGCCGGTGCCGAGCGGTTCGGTCGAGAGGTCCACGTCCACGCGGCCCGCGATGGCGAACGCGACGACGAGCGGTGGCGACATGAGGAAGTTGGCCTTCACCGCCTGATGCACGCGCGCTTCGAAGTTGCGGTTGCCGGAGAGCACGCTCGCGGCGATGAGGTCGTTGTCCGCGATGGCCGCCTCGACCTGCGCGGGCAGCGGGCCGGAATTGCCGATGCACGTGGTGCAGCCGTAGCCGACGGTGTGGAAGCCGAGCTTGTCGAGGTCATCCTGCAAGCCGGTCGTTTCCAGGTAGTCGGTGACGACGCGCGAGCCGGGCGCGAGCGAGGTCTTCACGACGGGATTCACCGTGAGGCCGCGCGCGACGGCTTTGCGCGCGAGCAAGCCGGCCGCGAGCATCACGCTCGGGTTCGACGTGTTCGTGCAGCTTGTGATGGCGGCGATGAGCACGCTGCCGTGGCCGATGTGCGTGTTGAAGCGCGGAAATGCCGACAGCGGCAGCTCCTGCGGCACGTCGGGAGTCGGGTGCTGGTCGCGCATTTCGGATTCGCTCGGCTCGACGTCCTTGCGGTGGCCGTAGCTGTGGTCGGTCTCGTGCGCGTGTGCCGGACTCTGCACACGGACGGCGGAGTAAAGGTCGTTGGCGTCCTGACCAAAGCCGTTCTCCGTGAGCGGGCGCGTGAGCGACGACTGGAATTCAAACTTGAGACGGCTCAGCTCGATGCGGTCCTGCGGCCGCTTGGGGCCGGCGACGCTCGGAATGATCGTGCCGAGGTCGAGTTCGATGGATTGCGAGTAGTCCACGTCGCCTCTCTTCGGGATGCCCCACAAGCCTTGCGCGCGGTGGTAGTTCTCGTAAGCGCGGCAAAGCTCGTCGCTGCGGCCGGTCGCACGCAGAAACTTCACGCACTCCTCGTCCACGGGGAAGTAGCCCATCGTCGCGCCGTATTCGGGCGCCATGTTCGCAATGGTTGCGCGGTCGGTGACGGACAAGCCCGCCGCGCCGGGGCCGAAGAATTCGACGAACTTCCCGACGACCTTTGCCTTGCGCAGCATCTGCGTGATGGTGAGAACGAGGTCCGTCGCCGTGACGCCTTCCTGAAGCGCGCCGGTGAGGTGAACGCCCACGACATCTGGCGTGAGGAAATAAACCGGCTGACCGAGCATGCCCGCCTCGGCCTCGATGCCGCCGACGCCCCAGCCCACGATGCCGAGGCCGTTGATCATCGTCGTGTGTGAGTCCGTGCCGACGAGGGTGTCGGGATAATAGACGTTTCCCGCGCTGAGCACGCCCTTCGCAAGAAACTCAAGGTTCACCTGATGCACGATGCCGATGCCGGGCGGCACGACTTTGAATGTGTCGAACGCCTGCATGCCCCACTTGAGAAACTGATAGCGCTCGCGGTTGCGCTGGAACTCGAGGTCGAGGTTGCGCGTGTAAGCCTGCGTGTTGCCCGCGAAGTCCACTTGCACCGAGTGGTCCACCACGAGGTCCACCGGCACGAGCGGTTCGATGATCTTCGGGTTCTTGCCGAGCTTCGCCACGGCCGAGCGCATCGCCGCGAGGTCCACGAGCAGCGGCACGCCGGTGAAGTCCTGCAACACGATGCGCGCGACGACGAACGGGACTTCCTCCGTGCGCGCCGCATTGGCCTTCCACGCGGCGAGCGCGCCCACGTTTTGCTCCGTGACGCGCGAGCCGTCGCAGTTGCGCAGGACCGACTCGAGCACGACGCGGATGGAAACCGGAAGCCGTGAAATCTGGATGCCGAGCGCGGAGCCGAGTGCGGGGAGCGAGTGGAGGGAGCCTTGCGTGCCGTTGCCGAGGTCGAAGGGTTGCAGCGTGTTGAAGAAGTTGGATGTGCTCATAGGGCGCCCCGTCGCGTCTCAGGTGCAGGGCGGTGGCAAAATGACGTTTCAGACCGGGAAGTGTCAAGCGAGCGGACGACACTCGGACCGGGCGCGTCGCCCCGTGATGGGCGGCGGCGACCGGTTCGGACAGAATCGCCCAACCGACACGTGATCACGAATCTTCTCGAGCGGCGATTCGACCTGCGCGCGAATGACACATCCGTCCGCACGGAGTTGCTCGCGGGCACGACGACGTTCCTGACGATGGCTTACATCATCTTCGTGCAGCCGGCGGTGTTGTCGGGCGCGATGATGCTCCGCAGCGTCACGCGTATCGCGTGGGACGACTACACGGAGTGCGTGCCGGCATTTCTCGTGATGGTGGGAATCCCGTTCGGCTATTCCATCGGCGACGGGCTCGCGCTCGGCTTCATCGCGTATCCGGTGGTGAAATGTCTGGCAGGGTGTGGCTGCGAGTTGAAATGGCCCGTGATCGTCGTCGCGCTGCTGATGCTCACCTGCTTCGTCCTTGGGCGCGGCAGCGTGGGATAGCGCGCCAGCGAACGCTCACCGTGGCGCGGTTTGCCGGTGCTTGATCCAACGGCTGCCCAGTTCCATCAACGTCCGCGTCTTGAGCAATCGTTCAGCCAGGGGAAACACCACGCGCTCCTCCCTGTCGAAATGCTTGCGCGATGCCAGCACCGCTTCCACCAACTTCTCGCGCGCCTTTGCCACCGTCCGCGCCTTGCGCGCCGCCTCGAGTGCGTGTTCGATCGCCTCGTGCTCGTGATGAAACGTCTCGCGCTGCCCGATCTGGTCCATGCAATGATCCAGCGGGTCCATCAATAACTCGTGCTCCATCTCCGAGTGCGCCTTGAGCATGGACTCGAGCAATGCCGCCTGCGACCGCACCTCGGCCAGCGTGCGCATCCGCGGCGCGCCCGCCTCGACCGAGTCGAAGAGATTGTGAAACACGAAATGCTCCGCGAGCAGGACGTCGGTGATTTTCATCGTTTGGGAATGCGTGCGGCCGTTGGAGTCCGCGCCCCTGCCATTTATTCAGCGCCGCCGTCCAGGCCCGACTCATGGCGCGCCGCGCCAGCAGCGCGCGGGCGTCCCCCCATGAGTTGCCCAGCGCCTCCAATCGTGGCGCGCGGGCGCTGCGCGAGTTGAAGAAGAATCCGGACGGGCCGGCGGCGTGACGCCCGGGATGCCCCTCACGGCAGCGCGAGCACACGATAAAACGCGATGCCATTCGTCCCGGACGGATCGAGGACGCTCGTGAGGTTGGTCGTCGCGGTGATGGGCCCGCCGACGTTTGTGAAACTCCCCGTGGCGACGAGCGGCTTGCTGGTGAGTTGATACCGCCGCCCCGCGCCGCTTTGCCACGTGATGGTGCAGCCGGCCGCGTCCTGCCGCACGGTCTCGATGCGCAGCAACGAGGCGGCGTTCGTCGGGTCCGTGCCGGAGGTGTATTCCGCAAGGTTGTTGAATGTGTCGCCATCCGGGTCGGCGGCCGGCGCGGCGTTGGTGGCTGTGAACAGCGGGAAGTGCCGGCGTTGAAAGACATCGTCCAGTCCGTCGAAGTTGAAGTCCGGCACCGCGGGCGCGACCTCGATGAAGCCGTTCGCGTAGGCGATGTTCGTGCCGCGCTGCACGACGAACGTGCGCATGCCGGGCGTGGCATTGCTGCTGACGCTCAACGGAACCGAGAGCAGGTGCATGGCCGACCCGTTGATCGTGAAGAGGTTGGTTTCAAACGCCGTGACGCCGATGGAAAGTCCGTTGCCGGTGATCGAGAGCGTCATGTTGGTCGTGAAGTCGGGCGAGTAGACGCCCACGGTCATGTTGCTCTGGCCGACGCGAATCGAAGTGGGCGAGTTTACCAGCGAGTATGACAGCGGATTCGCCGTCGGCGGCCGGACGCGCGAGATGCGGAACGGCGGCGTGGCATTGGTGACGACGACGTCGAGCGTGTTCGTGAGCCCGGCGGTCAGGACGACTTGGAAGTTCGTGCTCGCGAGAAAGTTCGCGTCTGCGCCGAGGAAATCGAACGAGACATCCGCGCCGCTCACGAGCGCGAGCGCGGTGAACGGGTCCACCGGGGAGACTCGCACCTTGAAGGTGCCCGGCGGGAGGCTGCGAATCTCGTAGGTGCCCTGCGTGCCGCCGTTGGTGCTCGTGACGGTCCCCGCGATGGCGTTGCCCGCGGCGTCCTCGACCGTGATCGTCGCCCCGAACACTCCGCCCTCGCCGGCCTTGGTGACGAGGCCCTTCAGCACAGCCCAGTTCGTGAGCGGCGGCGTCGAAGTGTAAAGCCAGCGCGCCGCGCCGAGTTCGTCATCCGAGAGACCGGAGGCGTTCGCGGGCAAAGCCGCGCTGCGCGCGAGCATCACTGCACCGCCGAGCGGCGAGTGTTGCAAGCCGAGGAAGTGGCCGATCTCGTGCAGTGCCACCAGTTCCACGAACCGTCCCGCGTTGTTCGTATCCGAGAAGTCGGTGAACCACGCAAACTCCACGCCATTGAAAACGATGTCAGCCTCGGACAGCACGCCGTCCGAGTAGAACGAAGTGAACGCGACGCCCAGCGCGCCGGAGATGTTGTCGCGACCGCCGTTCACGATCGTCGTGGACTTTGTCCAGTAGACGACGTTCGTGTTGTCCGCAGTGCTGACGTCCACCGGCGGATTCACCAAGCCTGCGTCCTCAAACTTCAGCCAGGTGCCGGTGATCGCCTGCCACTGGCCGAAGCTGGCTCGCACGGCGTTGAGTTCCGCGGCGGTGTTCGTGGCGGAGTAGGCGTCCGAAGCTAGGAAGAAGCGGATCGCGCTCGTGGTGCGGTTCACCACGTTCGTGTGCACGAGCGTGTTCGTGCCCGACAGGTCCCACCGCACCACGGCGCCGTCATTCGTGTAACTGGGCACGAACGCGCGCATCCACAGCAGCGGAAGGCCGAGCGCGAGCACGACAAGAAGCGTGCGTCTCATTGCGCGTTTCCTTTCACGCGCTGCTTCAGTGCGGCGAGCGTCAGCCGGGTTGGCGCGGCATCGCCCGGCGATGATTTCGCGCGCGAAGTCGCGGTGGCGCCGGTTCCATGGAACGGGCTGTGAACGAGCAACTCCGCCGTGGCCGGATCCTGCTCGACGCGAAACTTCCCTTGCGCGAGCCCGAGCGTGACGCCCTCGCCGCGCGGATTCAGCACGAGGAAGAGCACGGCCCTTTCGCCCATCTTGAACTCCGCCTGGCCCGTGACGGTCGTGCGACGGTCGCCGAGCACGCCGCCCCCTTGCACCACGGCGAAGCGGTTGGTCGCCAGCGTGCCCTTCCAGGTTTCCTCCACAGCGATTTCGATGCGGGTGAAAATGCGTCCGGCATCGTCCCGCGCGGACTCCACCGCGACGACGGAACCGCGGATCACGAGTTCGGCGCGCGCAGCCAACTGGTCGAGCGACAGCGGGACGATGATCTCCGCGGTGACGCGGAGCGGGAAGAGCGCGAGCACCCCGGCGAGAAACGGGACTGCCGCGCCTGGAAGCGTGCGCGAGAACGCGTTGGTCATGCGCGGAGCCTATCCCTTCCGCCGCCCGTCGCGAGCCGAATCTCCGCGAGAGAATGGGTGCGTGGCGGTTTCAGGGCCGCTAGCTTACGCGCGTGAGCAAGAAGTCCCCACGAATCGCAGCGCTGATCGAGGATTGCCGCGGGCGCGACCTCGACCCGCACTACCTCGGCTACTTCGAGTGCTTCAATCGGGGGCTTTACTACGAGGCGCACGACGTGCTCGAGGAACTCTGGCTTGCCGACCGCCACGGACCCAACGGGCCGTTTTACAAGGGGCTGATTCAGTTCGCGGGCGCCTTCGTGCACATGCAAAAGCACAGTGACGCCCGGCCGCGACTGCAACCCGCCGCGGCGCTGCTCCGGCTGGCGCTCACGAACTTCGAGGCGTATCCGGCGACTCATGACTCGCTCGCGTTGTCCCAGGTGCGCGACATGGCGAGGCACTGGCTGGAGCAACTCGAAACCGGGGCGTTCGCCGTGAATCCACTCTCCGCCCTTCACGCGCCCCGGTTGGAACTGACTTCATCCGTCTCTCGCGCCCCGAGGAAATCCTGATCGGGCGATCAAGGCCAGCGCCCCTTCGTGCCGACCAGCCCGCCGCCGTCCACGACGAGCGTCTGCCCGGTGACGAGATCTGCTGAGATGAGCGAAAGAATGGCGGCGGCGATGTCCGATGGCTCACAGACCTTGCCGAGTGCCGCGGATCGTTCCCTCGCGGCTTTGGCGGAATCGTAATGGTCGGCAAGCCCTCGTTGCAGCCACTCCCCGGCGATGAATCCGGGGGCGACGGCGTTGACGCGCACCTTGGGCCCCAACGCGCGGGCCAGTGCGATCGTCATGTTGATCAGCCCGGCCTTGGACGCGCAGTAGGGGATTGAACTGCCGGTGCCGATGATGCCGGCGACGCTCGCGACGTTCACAACCACACCGCACCCGCCTGCCTCGAGGTGCGGCCGCGCGGCGCGCACACACTGGAACGGCCCCTTGAGGTTCACGTTGATGATGCGCGACCAGACTTCGTCCGTGACCGGGTCGAGGTCCTGGTGCTCGATGAAGTGTGTCGTGCCCGCGTTGTTCACGAGGATGTCGAGCCGGCCAAATGCGCGCGCGGAAGCTTCCACGAGTGCGCGGCAGTCGTCATCCAACGCGACGTCGCCGGGCACGACGACGGCCTCGACGCCGAGCGCGCGGGCCTCCGATGCGACCTGCTCCGCCCGGTCACGGGACTGGTTGCAGTTGATCGCGACCGAGCATCCCATTCTCGCCAGCGCGAGCGCGGTGGCCGCGCCCACGCCGCGGCTCGCGCCCGTGATCAGTGCCGCTTTGCCTTGTGGATTCATAAGGGGGATCGCCGCGCCCGGCGCAATTCGGGTGAAGTCGAACTCGATGAGATGGTCGGGGCGGTGAGATTTGAACTCACGACCTCTTGGACCCGAACCAAGCGCGCTAGCCAGACTACGCTACGCCCCGGACCATGGGGCAGAAAAAGTGCAGGCTGGGCCGGTGAATTTCAATGCTTCTTTTTCGAACCGCAACCGCGGTCACAGACTATGTGATGCCCTGGAGAAGTCACGCAAACGGTTGCCGCTTCCCCGCCTTGAGGGACGAGTCTACTCTGCGCGCATGGCCGACGCGCGCCCGTTCCTGACTGCCGAATGGCGCTGGCTCGCGATGCTGAACTACGAGGCGGCCCCCGCGGTGCTCTCGCCGTTCGTGCCGCGCGGCACGGAACTCGACTCGTGGAACGGCCGCCACTACGCCAGCATCGTCGGGTTCGCGTTCCAACGCACGCGCGTGCTTGGCGTGCCGGGGTGGTTTCACCAGGACTTCGAGGAGGTGAACCTGCGGTTCTACGTGCGCCGCAAGGCTGCCGACGGCTGGCGGCGCGGCGTGGTGTTCGTGAAGGAGCTTGTGCCCAAGGCGCTCGTGACTTTCGTCGCCCGCGCATTTTACAACGAGAATTACGAGACGGTCCCGATGCGGCGCGAACTTGCGATGCTCGGGTCCAAGAAGCAGTTCACTTACTCGTGGACGTTCCGCAGCCGCGAGAACCGCCTGCATGTGCGGGCCGAAGGCGACTGGCGCGAACTCGAACCTGGTTCCGAGGCTGAATTCATCACCGAACACTATTGGGGCTACACCCGCCAGCGCGACGGCGGCACGATCGAGTATCAGGTCGAGCACCCGCGCTGGCGCGTGGTGGATGCGCGCGAGTCGTCGCTGGATTGCGATGTCGCGGGACTCTACGGCGAGGGGATTGCGGCGTGCCTGCGTTCAAAGCCGGTGTCGGCATTTCTCGCTGACGGTTCGACGGTCACAGTGTATCGAGGTTGCAAACTGTGAGGCTTTGGAACAGGCGGTGGAACGCGCCGACTCAGTCCACGAGGACAATGCGATAAAACCGCAGCGGGGCAGGGGACGGGTCGCCTTGCGAAACAGACTGCGCGGTCGCCGTGACCGGGCTCGCGAGATTCTGCCACGCACCGGCCATGCCGGCCTTGAACTGCAACTGATAGGTCTTGCCGACGACGGCGTCCCACGTCACTGCGATCGTGCCCGGTTGCGAGCGGCCGAGCCCCACCGTGAACGGAACGAGAACGCGACGGAGCGTATGGTTGTAAGTGTCCGTTACGAGCAAGTGCCCCTGCGCGTCGAAGGCAACGCCGTAGGGATTCAAGAATCGCGCCGAACGGTTCGCGCCATCGCCCGCGCCGTCTTCTCCAGCGACGCCGCTCACGGTGAGGACGTCGCCCGCGGGCGTGATCTTGCGCAGCGTGTTGTTCAGCGAATCGGCCACGTAGAGATTGCCGCGGCGGTCGAAGGCCAGTTCCGCCGGCTTTCCGAACCGGGCCGCCGGCGCAGGGCCATCCGAACTGCCGTCGCCTCCCGGTGAACCTGCGAACGTGGTCACGGCGCCCGCCGCCGAGATGCGGCGGATCACGTGGTTGTTTGCATCGGAGACGAACACGTTGCCACCCGCATCGAGCGCAAGCCCGACCGGATTGTTGAAACTCGCGTTCGTGCCCATCCCGTCAGCGAAGCCGAAATTCTCCGGTGTTCCCGCGAAGGTGGTCACGATGCCCGCGGGCGAGCTTCGGCGGACGGTGTGGTTGCCCGAGTCTGCGACGAAGATGTTTCCGAGCGGGTCGAGTGCGAGCCCGAGGGGCAGATTGAATCGCGCGTCGCCACCCGTGCCGTCATCGGCGCCGGATTGCGTCGCCGCGCCCGCGACCGTGGTCACGAGACCGCCGGGCGTGATCCGCCGGATCGTGTGGTTGCCCGTGTCCGCGACGAACACGTTGCCCGCCGCATCCACGGCGATGCCGGTCGGTCCGTCGAACCGCGCGGCCGCACCCGTGCCGTCAGCAGATCCCGGTTCACCGGCGAGGCCGGCGAGGGTGGACACGATGCCGAGCGGCGTGATCTTGCGGATGGTGTTGTTGGCCGTGTCCGCAACGTAGATGT
>VHCN01000057.1 GCA_016871675.1 Verrucomicrobiota bacterium | reverse complement strand
CCGGCACCGACCACGCGGGCATCGCCACGCAGGTGCAGGTGGAGAAGGCGCTGAAGAAAGAGGAGAAGAAGACCCGGCACGATTTGGGCCGTGAGGAGTTCCTCAAGCGCGTGTGGAAGTGGAAGGAAGAAAAAGGCGGCATCATCATCAACCAGTTGAAGAAGCTCGGGTGCTCGTGCGACTGGACGCGCGAGCGCTTCACGATGGACCCGGAGTATTCGCGCTGCGTGCAGAAGGTCTTCGTGGAGCTTTACCAGAAGGGCCTCATCTATCGCGGCAAACGCATGGTGAACTGGTGTCCCGTCTCGCAGACAGCGTTGTCGGATGAGGAAGTGGAGATGAAACCGCAGAGAGGCTTCATGTATCACTTCCGAGTGGAAGCGGTGGAAGTGGATGGTTCGCCGGCGAAAGGTGGTCCGCGCCCCCTCACCCCGGCCCTCTCCCCCGATGGAGGCGAGGGAGAAAGCAGCGCGCCAACCTCGCCCACAGTGAATCCCCTCGCCCCCACCGGGGGAGAGGGCAAGGGTCAGGGGGCGGCTCCGAAGGCCGGCCCGGTGACGGATTCCGAAGGCCGCGTCTGGCTCACCATCGCCACCACGCGTCCCGAAACCATCCCCGGCGACACTGCCGTGGCCGTGAATCCGAAGGACCCGCGTTACGCGCACCTCATCGGCAAGCACATCGTCCGACCTCTGCCTGCCGAGTTGCCGCGCGAGCAGAAGCTCATCCCCATCATCGGCGACGAGCACGTGGACTTCGAGTTCGGCACCGGCGTGCTGAAGGTCACGCCCGCGCACGACAAGGCGGACTTCGACATTGGCTCACGCCACAAGCTGCCGCTCGTGGACATCATGAACGCCGACGGCACCATGAACGACCTCGCCGGCGCGGACCTGCGCGGGCTGGACCGCTTCAAGGCGCGCAAGCTGGCGTCGGAGAAGCTCGCCGAGCAAGGCGCGCTCGCGGAGGAAAAGCCTTACGAAAACAACGTGGGCTTCAGCCAGCGGGCGGACGTGCCCATCGAGCCGCGCTTGAGCGAGCAGTGGTTTCTCAAGTATCCGAGCGTGGAGCTAAGCAAGGCGTGTGTGGAGCAGACCGCCTTGGTGGAAAAAACCGCCGCCATCGTCACGGCCACGGGGCGTGAGTTGGTGGGCAAAACCATCAAGGATCTGCGGCAAGCGGCGCTGGCCTACGCACGCAGTCACCGCCTCCTTGGTCATCCGTTCAAGAACCTGGACTCAGGGCTGGAGATTCGCGTGGGTCGGCAGGGCTTGTCGCACGCCTTCAGCAATCTGGGCGTGGCGAACATCAAGGCCGTGGTCGTGCTGCCCGAGTTGATTCAAAAGGCTGTCTGGCTCTCCAGCGCCCCGCATGAGCCCGCCAATCCCATGGTCAAGCAGGTTCACCGGCTCGTGGCGGCCTTGTCCTTGGATGGGGAACTGTTCAGCGTGCTGATTACGGCCAAGGAGTTCCGCGACGGCACGGTGCATTACGACCACAAGGCAAAAAAAATAGCGTCCGGTGGTAAATCTCTGGAAGCGCATCCCCGTGAGGGGAAGTTGGACACCCAGCCTGCACCGAACGCTGGGTTTAAAGTGCGTGACCTGTTGGCGGCTGTCAACGCTCCAGTCGGTCAGATGAAGTTCCATCCCGACCGCTGGGCGAAAGTCTATGACCACTGGCTGACGAACATTCAGGACTGGTGCATCAGCCGCCAGCTTTGGTGGGGGCATCAGATTCCGGTGTGGTATCGCGGTAATGAAGTTTACTGCGGCCTTGAAGCGCCCAAGGGTGGCGGCTGGACCCAAGACCCCGACGTGCTCGACACGTGGTTCAGCTCTTGGCTCTGGCCGTTTGCCACGATGGGCTGGCCGGAGAACAACGAGACGTTGAAGAAGTTTTATCCGACCACCGACCTCGTCACCGGGCCGGACATCATCTTCTTCTGGGTCGCCCGCATGATCATGGCGGGCTACGAATACATGGGGGACCTGCCGTTTCGTAATGTCTATTTCACCGGCATCATCCGCGACAAGCAGGGCCGCAAGATGTCGAAGACGCTCGGCAACTCCCCCGACCCGCTGGAACTCATCGCCAAATACGGCGCGGACGCCCTCCGCTTCGGCACCATGCGCAGCGCGCCGCTCGGCCAGGACGTGCTCTTCGATGAGAAGGACGTGGAACTGGGCCGGAACTTCTGCAACAAGCTCTGGAACGCCTGCCGCTTCCGGCAGATGCAGGGCGGCGAGGTGCAGGGTGAAATCAACGCCGCCCTCCTCACCAGCGACGACCGATGGATTCTCCTTCGCCTCGACCAGGCCATCCGCGAGGTCAGCGACGCGCTCGCGAGCTACAACTTCGCCACTGCCGTGCAATCGCTCTACCGCTTTTTCTGGAGTGAGTATTGCGACTGGTATGTCGAGGCGAGCAAGGCGGTGCTGGGGAGCGCGGAAGGCGGAAAACGGGACGCGGAATCGGACAGCTTGAAGCTCAACAAGCTCGCGGTGATCGACTTCGCCCTCGGTAACACGCTGCGGCTGTTCCATCCGTTCCTGCCGTTCGTGACGGAGGAGTTGTGGCACGGCATGGGTTTCAACCGCGACCTGCCGGACAACCAAGGCGGCAAGACGATCATGTTCGCGCCATGGCCCAAGCCGCTGAGCGACGCCGAGAAATCGCACTTCGGCCTAGATGACGCAGCGGATCAGGTCGCCACGGCGAAATATGAACTCGTCTCGCTCGGCCGAAACCTGCGCCGCGAATTCAACATCCCCGCGGGCAAGAAGGTGAAGTTCATCCTCAAGCCCGCGGGCGGATTGCCTCCGGCTGAAGCCGCGGTGATGCGCCTCCTGCTGAATGCCGAATCGCTCGACGTGAACTGCGCGTTCACGCCGTCGCGCGGCACGCCGGTGGTCTCGAACGCGCTCGGCGAACTGTTCCTGCCGCTCGAGGGACTCGTGGACATTGCAGCCGAGCGTGCGCGGCTCACGAAAGAGATCGAGAAGGTCCGCGCCGAAATCGCACGGGCGCAGGACAAGCTGAATAATCCCGGCTTCACGCAGCGGGCGTCTCCCGCCGTGCTCGCGGAGCATCAGAAGCGCCTCGCCGACTGGCAGGCGCGGGAGAAGCAATTGCTTGCTTCGCTCTCGCACCTGCCGGAGTGAGGCCTTGCGCGGGCGCGGCGACCGGACTGCTTGCGCGCCGCGGCGATTCGTCCCTACATTCCGGCCATGCGCAAGATTCTGTTCCTACTCCTCGCACTCCTCTTCGCGGCCCTGTTCGCGACGCTGGCCGCCTGCCGCACCACGCCGGTCGTGCTCGACACGGCCGCGCCGTATCGCGACGCGCTCGCGGCAGCCGCGGCGAAGCCCACCCTCGCGAAAGACGGCGAAACCGAACGCGCCGCCATCGCGCGGGTGAAGGACTTCCTCTCGGTCATCACCGCCGACTCGGTGCGCGCGAAGACCCGGCTGGTTTACTCCGACGACGCTTACTTGAACGACACCCTCAAGACTGTCCGCGGCAACGCGGCAATCGAGGCCTACTTCCTCGCGACCGCGGAGGGCGCGGAGCGCATCACGGTTCAGTTCGACGACGTGGCCGAGTCGGGCGGCAACTACTACTTCCGCTGGGTGATGGACACTCGCCTCAAGAAACTCCGCAAGGGCGAGACCATCCGCACCATGGGCGTGACGCACATCCGCTTCGCCCCGGACGGCCGCGTGGTGTTGCACCAGGATTTCTGGGACAGCACCGCGGGCGTCTTCGAGCACGTGCCCGCGGTCGGCACGATGATCCGCGGGATCAAGGCGAAGTTCTGACAGCGGCGCCGGGCGTCGCGCCTCCGGCCTGCATGGCCGGGGAAACTGTGAATTGCCTTCCGAAGACTTCGTCCGTAGATTGGCCACAGACCATGAAAACGCACCCCACCTTTTGCGATGGCATCGCACGCCGGGACTTTCTCCGGATCGGCGCGGCGAGCGTGCTCGGATCGAGCGTCACCATGCCCGGATTGCTTGAGGCGCGGGCGCGCGCCACGGCCGCGGGTGTCGCGGCGGACAAGTCGGATGTCTCCGTCATTTACGTCTTCCTCAAGGGCGGGCTCAGCACGATCGACACGTTCGACCTCAAGCCCGATGCGCCATCCGAAATCCGTGGCGAGTTCAACCCCATCGCCTCGAACGTGCCGGGCATCCAGGTCGGCGAACTCATCCCGCGCGTGGCGAAGCAGATGGACAAATTCTCGCTCATCCGCTCGTTCACGCATCGCAGTTCGGATCACGGGCCGGCCGACCACTACATGCTCACGGGCTACTTCCCGGGCCCCGGCTTCAACGGCGGACTCAAGCCGAACAACCATTTCCCGAGCTTCGGCTCCGTGATTGCCAGCCGCCTCGGCGCTCGCGGGTCGGTGCCACCCTACGTCTGCCTGCCGATGATGCATCCGAGTGGCGGGTCATCGTTCCTCGGGGCGAGCGCGGTGCCGTTCGTAATCGAGGCGGACCCGAACGCGCCGAACTTCTCCGTGCCGGACATGGCGCCGCCTCTGTCCGTCGAGGCCAACCGCCTCGAAGCCCGGCGCGCGCTGCTTTCGCAGGTGGACCGTTACCAAAAATCTGCCGAAGCGCAGGCGAACGCGGGCGCTCGCAACGTCAGCGCGTTCAACCAGCGCGCCTTCGACCTGATGACCTCGCCGCAGGCGAAGCAAGCCTTCAACCTGGGCGCGGAACCCGGGAACCTCCGCGACGAATACGGGCGCAACACGCTCGGGCAGTCGTGCCTCATGGCGCGGCGACTCGTCGAGGCGGGCGTCCGCTGCGTGACCGTCGAACACTCGAACTGGGACACGCACGACGGCAATTTCAAGTCGCTCAAAGACCAGTTGCTGCCCAAGTTTGACGCCGCGGTGTCCACGCTGTTCCGCGACCTTGCCGACCGCGGCATGCTCGGCACGACGCTCGTGATTCTCTCGGGCGAGTTTGGCCGCACACCCCGCATCAACAAGAACGCCGGCCGCGACCACTGGGGCAAGTGCTTCACCGTCGGCCTCGGCGGCGGCGGCATCCATGGCGGACGCGTCGCCGGTTCGAGCGACAAGTATGCAGAGTCGCCCGCCGAAAATCCCTACGGCCCCGAAGACCTCGCGACCACGATGTATCAACTCCTCGGCTTGAACCCGCGCGAGGAAATGAAAACTCCCGAGGGCCGGCCGGTCATGCTGGCGAACAACGGACGGGTGATCAGCGAGTTGCTCTGAAGCGATCGCTTCATGCGGAATTCCAATGACCATCGCACGAGGATTTTCCCGTGAACTGGAAGGGGCGCGTTGGTTCCTGCCGCTGCGATTGGGAGCCCTTGGCGCGCTGGCCTTTGGATCCTCCTTCCACCCCGCGTCCGCTGAAGAACCGTCCGTCTCCTACATCTTCCCCGCCGGCGGGCAGCGCGGCACCACGGTCAACTTCCGCGTGGGCGGCCATTACCTGCACGGGCAGGCCGGCTTCGAGATGCTCGGCGCGGGCGTGACCGCCCTGCCGCGAGTCCGCGAGACGAACACCATCTGGTTCGAGGGACCCGTCATTCCGCTGCCCGCCTCGCAGGCGAGCGAGAACTACCCGCGAGACCACGCGGGCAGCGTGTCCATTGCGAAAGATGCGCCGGAGGGAACCCGCTACTGGCGTGTGTGGACCTCGCAGGGCGCGGCGCCCGCGATGCGGTTTCTGGTCGGCGATTTGCCCGAGGTGACGGAGGTGGAACTCGACGGCGAGCCGATTCCCGTCGCGGTGAAGACGCCGGTCACAATCAATGGCCGCATTTTCCCCCGCGAGGACGTCGACGTGTGGACCTTCCCGGCGCGCGCGGGCCAGGAATTCACGTGCACCGTGGCCGCGCACAGCGTCGGGTCGCCGTTGCAGGCGCGGCTCGTGGCGACGGATGCCGACGGCCGCCAACTCGGCGAGGCCACCGCCACGCAGCGCGGCGACCCGCGCCTGCACTTCAAGGCCGCCTCCGACGGCGTGTGTTCCGTCCGCATCCACGATGTCGGCTTTGCCGGGCTTCAACACTTCGTGTATCGGCTGACGATCACGAGCGGGCCGGTGGTGAACTCCATCTTCCCGCTCGGTGCGCGACGAGGCCAGGCCGCGCAATTCGAACTCGCGGGCCACGCGCTCCCGGCGCGCACGGCACAGATGGGCGTGCCCGCCGATGCCGCGCGGAGCTTCGCCGCCACGCCCGCGCCCGCCGGCAGGCCCGCCAACGCCGTGCTGCTCGAGGTGGATGACGCGCCCGAATACACCCACTCGCCGGCCACCGCCACGTTCACCCCGCCCGCGATGCTTAACGGGCGCATCGCCGCGCCCGGCGGGATGAATGGCTGGACCTTCAACGCAAAGAAGGGCGAAGCCCTCGACCTGACGCTCGCCGCGCCGCGCCTCGGCAGCCCGCTCACGCCGGTGCTCGCCGTGTTCGATGCGCAAGGCAGGCAACTCGCGCGCGCCGAATCCGCCGCGGGCGACACCGGCGACCTCGCGCTTTCGTTCAAGCCGCCGGCGGACGGCGAGTTTGGTTTGCGCGTCTCCGATCGCTTCGCGTCGCGCGGCGGGCCGGAGTTCGCCTACCGGCTGCGCGTCGGGCCGCCACCCGCACCGGATTTTCAGATCGCCTTCACAAACGACGCGCTCAACGTCGTCCGCGACCTCGTTGACGGACCGACACCCGACCCGAAGAATCCGCGCGGCAAGAACAAGCCGGGGCAGTTGAAACTCCACATCGCATCCATCGGTTCCTTCGCCGGAGAAATCGAACTCTCGGTCGAAGGACTGCCCGATCACGTCACCGTCACAAACACGAGGGTCGCCGCGAAGAAACCTGTGCACGACCTCGCGTTCAACGCCGGACCGCAGGCAACGATCGGAGCGCGCCCCATCACGGTGCGCGGCACCGCGACGATCAACGGCCAGAACATCACGCGCACCGCCACGTTCGCTGCCCGGCGCGGCGAACCCGCGCTCGACACCGTGCTGCTCGCGGTTGCATTGCCGACGCCCTTCAAGCACTACGGCGAATACCTGTTCGCACTCGGCCCGCGGGGGACGGTTTTCAACCGCCACTATCAACTCGACCGCGGCGGCTTCACCGGCCCGATTACCGTGCGCTTCGCCGACCGGCAGGGCCGCCACCTGCAGGGAGCGGCAGGTCGGGAACTTGTCGTGCCACCGGAAGCCGACCGGTTTGTCTACCCGGTCACCCTGCCGCCGTGGATGGAAATCGGCCGCACAAGCCGTTCGCAACTGATGACCAGCGGCGTGGTGAAGGACCACGACGGCACCGAGCACGTCGTCAGCTATTCCTCCAACGAACAACCCGACCAAGTGATCGTGGTCATCTCGGGCGGATTGCTCACCGTCGAGGCGGGCCGCCACTCCATCCCCGCGGCAGCCGGGCAGTCCGTCGAAATCAGCGTCCGCGTCCAACGCGATCCCTCGATCAGCGACGCGCCGGTGCGGGTCGAAGCCGTGCTGCCCGCGCACGTCACCGGGGTCACAAGCCATCCCGTCGTGCTCGCGGCTGGGCAGGGCGAAGCGATGTTGAAGTTCACCCTTGGTGCGCAGGCCGGACCGTTTCCCGCGGCTGCCGTCCTGCGAGCGACGACCGTGGCACCGGCGGCTCCGCACTTTGCTGAAGCGCGGATTGAACTGGTCCCGCCGGCGGCCACGCGCGAGTGAGGCGCAGATCAAGCCCGCGAGCTGTCGTTTTTCGCGGCGACTGGGCTATTGACTTCGAATTCTCCTCTGATAGCTTCGCGCTCCTTTGTTTGAGGCTTGATGAAGACATTTCTGCCAGTCATTGACATAAAGCGCCGCAAATGGTGCGTTGTGGACGCCACAGGCATGGTGCTCGGGCGGCTCGCCGTTCAAGTCGCCAACAAACTCCGCGGCCGCGACACCAGCCAATACACGCCTCACATCGACTGCGGCGAGTATGTTGTCGTGATCAATGCCGAGAAGGTCGTGCTCACCGGGAAAAAGGAAACCGACAAGCAGTTCATGACCTACTCCGGCTGGAAAGGCGGCGAGAAATACGAAACCGTCGCGCAACGCCGCGCCCGCCGCCCCGAACTGCTCATCACCCACGCCGTCAAGGGCATGATCCCGAAGAACCGCCTCGGCCGGAAGATCATCACCAAGCTCAAGGTCTACCGCGGCCCGGCTCACCCGCACGAAGCCCAGCAACCGGTTCCGCTCACCTCTTCCAAGTAACCCGCAGAACCCATGGCCACACTCCAAGCAATCAACGCGACCGGTCGGCGCAAGACCGCAGTAGCCACCGTCCACATGGCCGCGGGCAGCGGCAAGATCACCGTCAACGGCCGCGGCTTCGAGCAATACTTCCCCATCGAAGACCAGCGCGCCGAAATCCTCCAGCCGTTCAAGGCCACCGACACCAGCGGCAAGTTCGACCTCCGCGCCCATGTCGCCGGCGGCGGGCCCCACGGGCAGGCCGGCGCGCTCCGGCTCGGCATCTCCCGCGCGCTGCTCCAGACCGATGAGAACTTCCGCAAGCTGCTCCGCGAACACGGCCTGCTCACGCGCGACCCGCGCCGACGCGAGCGCAAGAAATACGGCCAGCCCGGCGCGCGCAAGCGGTTCCAATTCTCCAAGCGCTAAACCGCTCCCGCTCTCAGCAGCCCCGCCGGCACGCGCCGCGGGGCTTTTCTCTTGCGCGGGATTGCTTTTTCCAGTCGCTCCGTTACTCCATCACCCAACATGTCGAATCCAAGAATCCGCGCCGCGGTCATCGGCGCGTCAGGCTACTCGGGCGAGGAACTCGTCCGCCTCCTGCTCGCGCACCCGTGCGTCGAGCTCGTCGCGGTCACTTCCCGCCAGCAGGCGGGACAGACCGTCGCGCAAGTCTTCCCCAAGTTCGCGAGCCATCCGCGCGCGCGCGAACTGCGCTTCGTTGAGCCCAACGCCGAACGGCTTGCGAAGCAGGCCGACGTCGTATGCCTTGCGCTGCCGCACGGTGTCGCGGCGGAATTCGCCGTGCCGCTGCTCCAGCAAGGTTGCCGCGTGATTGACTTGAGCGCGGACTTCCGCCTCCGCAGCGCGGACGTTTACAGGGAATTCTACGCGCACGACCATCCCGCGCCCCAGTTGCTCGCGAAGGCCGTCTATGGCTTGCCCGAGATCCGTCGCAGTGAGATCAAGGACTCACTTCTGGTCGCCTCGCCGGGTTGTTACCCGACGAGCATTTTGCTGCCGGTCATCCCGCTGCTGCGCGCGGGGCTCATCAAGTCGCACGGCATCATCGCCGACTCGCTCAGCGGCGTGAGCGGCGCGGGCCGCAAGGCCGAGGCCGACTACCTCTTCGTCGAATGCAACGAAAGCGTCCGTCCCTACGGCGTGCCCAAGCACCGCCACCTTTCCGAGATCGAGGAACAACTCTCGCTTGCCACGGGCGCGCCCGTCGTCATCCAGTTCACACCGCACTTGATTCCGGTGAACCGCGGCATTCTCACCACGCTGTATCTTGCGCCGGCGAAGCACTTCGCAAACGCCACCGAAGCCACCGCTCTCGACGGGCAAGTCGCGGCCTGCTACCGCGCCGCCTATGAGCGCGAGCCGTTCGTGCGCCTGCTCGAAGGCCGCGCGCTGCCCGACACCAAGAACGTCACCGGCACGAACACGCTCGAAATCGCGTGGCGCCTCGACCCCCGCACCGGCCGGCTCATCGTCATGAGCGCCGAGGACAACCTCGTGAAAGGCGCGAGCGGCCAGGCCGTGCAATGCCTGAACATCATGTTCGGGTTCCCCGAGACGGCCGGGCTCCTTTGAGTCACGCGACTCGTGTCCAATCATGCCGCCATCGTCGCGACTTGAAGAACTCCTCGCGCTGCTGCGCGCGGCCGGCCCCGCTTCGCTCGGGCCCGGGCGCCGCGCCGCCGCCCTCGACCTGCCCCCCCTCGAACGCTCGCTCGCCCCGCTGCTCGAAGGCATCGGCGCCGAAGACGCCGCGCTCATCCGCGCGCTCGTGCTGCTGTGGCACGACCACCTCGACACCTCGCACGAAATCTCGCAGGGCATCGCCGGAGCCGACGCCAGCTTCGTGCACGGCATCATGCACCGGCGCGAGCCGGACTACTGGAACTCGAAGTATTGGTTTCGCCGTGCCGGCAAGCACCCCGCCTTCCGCGAGATCGCATCGCGCGTGTCGAAGTTGCCCGCATCGGACCCATCGGTCCCATGGGAACCGTTCGCCTTCGTCGACGCCGTCGAAGCCGCGTGCGGTCACCCGGGCACCGGGGCGCCGCGCCCGCTCCTCCGCGAAGCGCAGCAAATCGAGTTCGAGGTGTTGCTCGGCCATTTCGTTTCGCGCGCGTGATGGACTCGCAAGCCTTCACCCCGGTGCTCGGCGCCGTGCTGCCGGTCGTGATCATCGCGCTAGCAGGCGTCGCGCTCCGCAAGGCCAACTGGCTCACCGAGGACGCCGACGCCTCGCTCCTCAAGGTCACCATCAACCTGCTGTCGCCCTGCCTCATCCTCGACTCCATCCTCGGCAACAAGGCGCTGCAGCAGGCGGGCAACGTGCTGCTCCCGCCGCTCATCGGCTACCTCACCGTCGCCGCCGGCATCGCCGTCGCGATGCTGTTCCGCCGCGCCGCCGGCTCGAAATCTGAGCTCGAAGGAAAGACGTTCGCGTTCACCGTCGGCGTTCATAATTACGGCT
This sequence comes from Verrucomicrobiota bacterium, assembly GCA_016871675.1. NCBI lineage: Bacteria > Pseudomonadati > Verrucomicrobiota > Verrucomicrobiota bacterium. The sequence goes on along the minus strand of VHCN01000057.1, from coordinate 11,650 downwards.
ACGTCGCCATCCCGCTCGGGCTGCTGCTATTCGAGCGCGAAACGCTCGGCGTGCTGTTCGTGCACAACATCGGCACCGAGCTCGCCTTCTGGACCATCGGCATCGCGATGCTCGGCGGACCGGACGCGGGCGAAGGCTGGCGCAAACTTTTCAGCCCGCCGGTGCTCGCCATCCTCGTCGCGCTTGGCATCAACTTCGCCGGCGGCAAGGCGCTGCTGCCGGAATTCGTCGTCACCACGGCGCACCTGCTCGGTCAGTGCGCCATCCCGCTCGGCGTCATCCTCGTCGGCGCGATGATCGCGGACGAGTTTCACGAATTCCACTCGGAGGGAAGCTGGCGGATGATCCTCGCCGGCTCCGTGCTGCGACTCGGCGTGCTGCCGCTCGCGTTCCTGCTGCTGGCGAAGTGGCTGCCGTGCTCGATCGAACTCAAGCGCGTGATGGTGCTGCAAGCCGCGATGCCGAGCGCGGTGTTCCCGATCATCCTCGCCAAGCACTACGGCGGCGACGTGGCGACCGCGGTGCGCGTCTCGCTCGGCACGACCATCGCCGCGGTGGTGACGATCCCGCTGTGGCTGAGGGCGGGCGCGAAGATTCTGGGATTTGAGCTGTAGCACCGGCGCTGCTTGCGAGAGTCATCCGCTCCGCTACGGATTCGGCGGCGGCGGTGGCGGGGCGGGAGGCTCTTCCTCTTTCGATTGACCCCCGATTCGACGCGACGCGACATACCCGCTCACGAACAAGTCCCCGTCCTGCGTGCCGCCGAACTGCAACACCAGGTCGTCCATCCCTTCGAGCAGGCCGTCAACCGGGGAATTATCGAGGCGACCGGGGCGGCGATTGATCCGACCGCGAGGACGAGGATGACGACGAGGACGACGATGGACTCAACTGATCCTGTTCACGCAACGACCGGGGCTAAGATTCAAGGCTTCGTCTCGATCGCCTTCACCAAGCCTTCGATCGTGTGCTGCTTCGCCTCGACCGCGGGCTTGAGACCGAGCGCGGCGAGCGCTTTCGTGGTCTCGGGACCGATGGATGCCGTGCGCGTCTGTGGAAATGTCTTCAACAGCTCCGGCAGGTTGAAGCGCGCGTGGAAGTTCTCCACCGCCGAGCTGCTCGCGAACGTGATCCAGTCCGCGCCGGCTTCGAGGAGCTTTGCGGTTGCGCCGGTCAGGTCGTCGGTCTCGGGCACGGTCTTGTAGCACGCCACGTCGTCCACGATGGCGCCGAGTTCCACAAGCGCGGCGGGCAGGTCGGCATTGGCAACCTCGGCACGGAGCAGCAGCACGCGCAGGTTCTCGACGCTCTCGTGCGCGTGGATGGCTTTCGCCACCGCGGCCGCGACATACTTCTCCGGCATCACGTCCACCTTGAGGTGGAGTTCCTTGAGCTTCGCGGCCGTGGCCGGGCCGACCGCGGCGATGCGCACCGCGCCGAGGTCGCGCACGTCCTCGAACGCCTTGAAGAACATCTCGAAGAACATCGCCACGCCGTTCGGGCTGGTGAACACGAGCCAGTTGTATTCGCCGAGGCTGCTGAGCGCTTCGACGACCGCCTCGCGCCGGTCCGTGGGCTGAATCCGGATCGTCGGAATCTCGAGCACTTCCGCGCCGCGCTCGGCGAACTGCGCAGCAAGCTGGCTCGTCTGCTCGCGCGTGCGCGTGACGACGATGCGCCGGCCGAACAGCGGGCGCTTCTCGAACCAGTTCAGCTTGCCGCGAAGCGCCACCACGCCGCCGATGACGGTCACGGCGGGCGCGGTGAACTTCTTCCTCGCGACCAAGTCCGCGATGCCCGCGAGTGTGCCCTCGATGGTTTCCTGCCGGCCGGTCGTGCCCCAGCGGATCATCGCGACGGGCGTGTCCGCGCTCATGCCGTGCGCGACGAGTTGTTCGGCGATGACCTTGATGCGCTCGACGCCCATGAGCACGACCTTGGTGCCCGCGGCGCGCGCGAGCTGCGCCCAGTCGAGGCTCGAATCGTCCTTGGCCGGATCCTCGTGGCCGGTGATGACGGTGAAGCTGCTGCAATGGTCGCGGTGCGTGATGGGAATGCCCGCGTAGTTCGGGCCCGCCACGAACGACGAGATGCCCGGCACGACCTCGAACGCGATGCCCGCCGCCGCGAGTTCCTCGCCCTCCTCGCCGCCGCGGCCGAAGATGTAAGGGTCGCCGCCCTTGAGCCGCACGACGCACTTGCCCTCGCGCGCCTTCGCGATGAGAAGCCGGTTGAGTTCCTCCTGCGGGATGGCGTGGGCAGCGGCGCGCTTGCCCGCGTAGATCACCTCGGCGGATTTCGGCGCGAGGCGGAGCAAGTCGGCGTTGACGAGCGCGTCATGCACGACCACGTCCGCGCGGCGGAGCAGTTCCGCGCCGCGCAACGTGAGCAGGCCCGCGTCGCCCGGCCCCGCCCCGACGAGATACACCGTGCCATTCGATTTCATCCGCGGGCGAATCTACGGCGTGCGAGCGGAGCACGGCAATTGCGAACCCGCGCGCCTTCGGGAAGGCAGGTTCCGAAAGCGCGGGGTTGTCTCCCGCGCTGCGTTGCGCTTTCATCGCCCGCGCATGACACACGACGAGGCGCTTCAACTATTCCGCGAGACCGGCGCGCTTCTGGAAGGACACTTCATCCTCCGCAGCGGGCTGCACAGCCGGCAGTTTTTCCAGTGCGCGCAGGCGCTGCAACAAATGCCCGTCGTGGAGAAATTCGGCGCGGCGCTTGCGGCGAAGGTCCGTTCGCTTGGCGCTGCCACCGTTGTTTCGCCGGCGATGGGAGGGCTCGTGATTGGACAGGAAGTGGCGCGGCAACTTGGCGCCCGGTTCATCTTCGTCGAGAAGGAGGACGGCCGGCTCGTGTTGCGACGCGGATTCACGATTGCGACGGGCGAAAAGTTGCTCGTGGTGGAGGACGTCGTGACGAAGGGCGGCCGCGTGCAGGAGACGGTGGACATCGTGCGCGGGCACGGCGGCACGGTCGCGGGGGTGGCGATGCTCGTGGATCGCTCGGGTGGTTCGGTGGATCTCGGTGTGCCGACGGTGAGCCTGATCAAGCTGAACGTCGAGACGTTCGCAATGGGGCAACTGCCGCCGGACTTGCAGGCAATCCCCGCCATCAAGCCGGGAAGCAAGTAGGCGCGCGACGCGATTCGCGCTGCCCGTCGCGCCGCCTCAGTTTCGCCGTGGATTGGGTTGCCGGGGCGGGCGGGCCTTTTCTGGCGCGACTTTCGGCGCCACCTGCTCGGCGTCCGCGCCCTCATCCCGCAAGAAACCGAATTCGTTCAAGAACGCCTCCGTCGGCGCGTGGATGCGGACTTCGCGCCGTTGGAACGGGTCGCGATAGGCGAGTTTCACGGCGCGCAACCCGAGGCGCGAGCGGCCGCGCGAGGCGCTGCCGATTTCATGGCCGTAAAGCACGTCGCCAATGACGGGGTGGCCCGACTCGAGCAGGTGCAGGCGAATCTGGTGCGTGCGGCCGGTCGTGGGGCGCGCCTCGATCAAAGCCGTGTCGCGCCCGGTTCCAAGCACGCGGAAGTGCGTCTCGGCTTCCTTGCCCTCCACCGGGTCCACCTGCATGTAGCCGGGCCGTCCGGGGACCGGGCCGAGCGGAGCATCGCACACCCAAGTGGAGTTTCGGGGCGTCCCATAGACTACAGCAAGGTAGCGCTTCTCGACCTCGCGCTGTTCGAAGAGCCCGCCGATCGTGTCGAGCGCACCGGGACTCCTGGCGAAGAGCAGGATGCCGCTCGTGTCGGCGTCGAGGCGGTGGACGTAGCGGAGGTAATTCAGGTTGCGCGAGCGGACCCAGTAGAAGCGGGCCATGATGCAGGAATCAATCGCCCGCTGGAGGTTGCGTCGTGTGTTCTCCCACGCGTCGGGCGCGAGGATCCACCCGGGGGGCTTGTCGAGCGCCATCACCGAGCGGTCCTCGTAGAGGATCGGAATGTGCGTGTGATCGCCGAGTTCGATGTATTGCGTCTTGGGCATGGCGGCCGTTGAAACGGGTGCGGAGACTCTCACGAAACCGGCCCGAGGGAACGAAAAATGTCGGATTGGGAAGCTGAAGTCGCGGCCGGATTCCCCACGGCCACTGTTCGCCTTTGTCCTTGCCGCGAGGTGAGTGCTGCGCCTTAATCCGACGCGAGTTTTGCCAGGGCCCGTGGAATGCGGACTTTCGAACCCCGCCAGGGCCGGAAGGCAGCAACGGTAGTTTGCTCCGCATCTGCCGCGGTCACCCTGGCTTCTTGTGTTTCAGATTGCGGAGTGCCGGTTGCCAGCCGGGTGGCGGGCCGGCTCCCTTCAATCGCCCATTGGCCATGAGCTACCAGGTCATCGCCCGCAAATACCGCCCGCAGCGGTTCGAGGACGTCGTCGGGCAGGAGCATGTCTCCACCACGCTCGCCAACGCCATCCGCGCCGGGCGCGTCGCGCACGCCTACCTGTTCTGCGGCCCGCGCGGCACCGGCAAGACCACCACGGCCCGCATCGTCGCCAAGGCCCTCAACTGCACCGGCGGCCCGCGCGCGGATTTCGACGTGGCCGATCCCAAGTGCGTCGAAATCGCCGAGGGCCGATCGCTCGACGTCATCGAAATCGACGGCGCGAGCAACAACGGCGTGGACCAGGTCCGCGACCTGCGCGACAGCGCGCGCTTCGCCCCGGCCTCGTCCAAATTCAAGATCTACATCATCGACGAAGTCCACATGCTCTCCACGGCCGCGTTCAACGCGCTCCTCAAGACCCTCGAGGAACCGCCGGCGCACGTGAAATTCCTCTTCGCCACCACCGACCCGGAGAAAGTCCTGCCCACCATCCTCTCGCGCTGCCAGCGGTTCGACCTGCGCCGCATCCCGGCCGCGCTCATCGTCCGGCACCTCGCCGCCATCGCGAAGCAGGAGGGCGTCGCGATCGACGACGCCGCGCTTTACGCCATCGCGCGCGGCGCGGACGGCGGCATGCGTGACGCCGAGGGCACGCTCGACCAGCTCATCAGCTTCTGCGGAAACCAGATCGCCGAGGCGGACGTGCTCTCGATGTTCGGCCTCGCCGCGCGCGCGCAAATCCTCGCGCTGTCCGGCGCCGTGCTCGCCGGGAATGTCGAGCCCGCGCTGCGCGAGCTCGACCAGTTGGCGAAGTCCGGCAAGGACCTCGGCCGCCTGCTTGGCGACTTGCTCAACCACTTCCGCAACCTGCTGATTTTCCAGGTCTCGAAGGGCGACCTCGCGCTGCTCGAAATCTCCGAAGCCGAGGCCGCCGCGCTCGGCGAACAGTCGAAGTCAGCGGACGCCGCCGCCCTCACGCGCATCCTCGAGGTGCTCACCGACACCGAGAGCCGGTTGCGCGACGCGGCCTCGCGGAAGATTCTTCTCGAAGTCGCCCTGCTCAAGGCCATCCAAGCCCGCAACGCCGTGCCCATCGACACCGTGATCAAGCAGCTCCAGCAGCTTCGCACCGACCGCGGGGCGGGTGGGTCGACCGGACCGGCCAGCCCCGCGCCCGCGGCGCCGGCAACTTCGAGCCCCGGTGCCCGATCCACCGGCGCGTCGGCCGTGGCCGCGCCGACGACCGCGCAAGTTCCTGCCGCGACACCACCGCCGCCCCAGCCGATGACGCTCGCGGACGCGCCCGTTCCCGAGCCGCCTGCGGACCTCTCGACGCTCTGGCAGCGATTGGTCGAGGGCGCCAGCCCGTTCCTGCGCAGCTACCTGCTCGAAGCGCACCCCGTGTCGCTGGCGGCGGGCGTGCTCACGATCGGCTTCGACCCCGAATTCGCGGACCACATCGGCCTCGTGGACAACGCGAAGAACCACGGCATCCTCCAGCAGAAACTCACCGAACTCGGTGTGCCCGGAGCGATGGTGAGATTCGTCAAGGCCGAGGCGCCCGCGCCGCGAGCCCCCGTTGCCGCGTCTGCAAACTCTGCTCCAACCGCCATCGCGGGCGCCCAGACAAAGCCCGTGTCCGTCGCGGCACCAGTCCCGGCGGCGGCGCCGCGTGCGACAAAGGAAGATTTCAAGAACGACCCGCTCATCCAATCCGTTCTCGCCATCTTCATGGGGCAGATCGTCGAGCGCCGGGGATGATCGTCCCCCTGCCCGCTTCGGTCACACGAGCTCCTGGCCGCTTCCAGTGAACTGACCCGCGCCCGTTGCCGCGGCCTTCCGGGCTGCAGTTCTCGGTGGTCGCGGTCCGCCGCTCATTTCGACACGACCCACTTCGCCAGCTTCGCCAGCGACGGAGCTTGTCCTTGCGAGAGCAGGCCGATGCGGAAGATCTTCCCGGCGGCCCACACGCAGCCGAGCGTGAACGCGGTCGTCAGCACAAGCCCGAGCGCGATTTGCCACGCGGGCGGCCCCGGCGGGATGGCGATGCGCATCAGCATCAGCATCGGGGTCGCCGGCGGGAACAGCGACAGCGCGACGGAGAACGGGCTGTTCGGCGATTGCACCACGGGCAGGAACGCGAAATAGGGCAGCATCACCAGCATCATCACGGGCAGCATCAGATTCTGCGCGTCCTTGATCTCCGAGCACGCCGCGCCGACGGCCGAGAAGATCGCGCCAAACATGAGCAGCGAGAGGAGCTGGAAGAGGATGAACCACGCGAACGTGCCCGGCGGGATGAGCCCGAGCATCCCCGCCTTCCACAGCATCCCGACGGTGCTGCCGAGGTAGAGCACCGAGAGCGTGTAGGAAAGCATCACCGAGCCGAACAGCTTGCCGAGCATGAGCTGGAAGGGCGAGACGGACGAGAGCAGCACCTCGGAGATTTTCTGCATTTTCTCCTCGAGCACCGTGTTGAGCAGGCCGGGCGCGGCGCTCATCACCATCATGTAGAGCAGCACCATGAAGCCCACCGGCACGGCCATCGTCGCGAGCTTGTTCTGTTCCTTCGCCTTCACGACCCTGCCGGTGGCGGTGTCCACCGAGCCGAGGCCGAGCCGCCGCATGGCCGGCACCGACGTGAGGCGGTTCACCACCGCGCGGTCCACGCCCGCGCGCTCGAAGCGCACGCGGCGGACTTCCTCGGCGATGGTGCGTTCGAGCCAGTCGGCCAGTTCGTTGTCGGTGTGCGACTGCGCGTGCCACGCGATGCGCGGCGCGGCGTCCGTGCCCGTGTCGAAGATGTCCGCGCCGACGAAGATGAACCCGGCGAGTTCGCCGCGCTTCACGCGCGCAGAGAGTTCGGGCTCCAATTCCGCGTCGGTCCGCGTGCCCGCGTCCACGCGCTCGGGGATGAAGGCCGGCCGCACTTGCGGGCCGCTGCCCTCGGCGCCGCGGTCGAACACCTGCCTCGCGTTCCGCTCGCGCACCCTGGCTGCGACCACGGTGTAGATTTCGCCCGTGCGGTCCACCATGGCGAACTTGCGATCGCGAATGTCGCGCTGCTTCGCGCCGACGATTTGAAGCCCGATGGCGACGGCCATGATGACCGGCAGCGCGAGGATGCCGATGATGAACGCCTTGCTCCGGACCGCGTTGCAATACTCGGTCCACGCGACGCACCAGACTTTACGCACGCTTCCCCTCCTCCGCGGCGGGCGCGGCGATGCGGATGAAGATGTCGTGCAGCGACGGCTTGGCGACCTCGAACAACTGCACGCGCGTGCGCGCCGCGAGCGACTTGAGAAGCTCCTGCGGGTCGCCCGCGCAGCGGACTTCCTGCGACTGCCCGAGGTCGCGCACGAGTTGCACGCCGTCGAGGCCCTTGAGCGCGTCCACCCCGCCCGTGGTGCGGACGCGGATGGTGTCCACGCCGAAGCGTTCCTGGATGCTCGCGAGCGTGCCGTCGAGGACTTTGCGGCCCTTGTAGATCATGAAGATCGCGTCGCACAACTGCTCGGCCATGGCCATGTCGTGGGTGGAGAAAATCACGGTCGTGCCCTGCTGCCTCTGGTCGAGCATGGCGGCACGAAGGACCTCGAGGTTCACGGGGTCGAGCCCGCTGAACGGTTCGTCGAGGATGAGCAACCTCGGCTTCGCGATGACGGCCGAGACGAACTGGATTTTCTGCGCCATGCCCTTGCTGAGCGTCTCGACCTTCTTGTCGGCCCATTTCTCGAGCCCCATCTTCGCGAGCCAGAACGCGGTGGCGTTGCGCGTGTCGCGGGTGTTCATGCCCTTGAGCGCGGCGTAGTAGCCGAGCACGCGACGGACGGACATCTTCTTGTAGAGGCCGCGCTCTTCGGGCAGGTAGCCGATGCGGTCGCTCGCCGCCCGCGTGCTGCGCTCGCCGAGCACCTCGACGTCGCCGCGGTCGGGATGGAGGATGTGCAGGATCATCCGCAGTGTCGTGGTCTTGCCGGAGCCGTTCGGCCCGATGAAGCCGTAGATGGAGCCCGCGGGCACTTCGAGCGAAACGTCGTCCACCGCGGTGTGCGCGCCGAAGGTCTTGGTGACGTTCGTCAACCGCACGGCCAGCGCGCGTCCCGCGGCGGGTTCGGTGGGGGCGATCATTGCGGGCAGATGAACCCCGGAGGGCGTCCGTGATTGCTGGGCTCACTTCGCCAGCATCTTGCGCGCGTCCTCGACGGTGAGGCGCTTCACGGGCAGCGGGAAGCCGAGCGTGTCGCCGTTGGGTGTGAAGCCCCCGCCATCCACGTCCACGAAGATCGGATTGTTGTAGGCGCATGGCTTGATCCGCGCCTGCGTGCTCGTGCCGAAGCCGGTCTTGAGGTCGAAGTTCTCGCCGGTCGCCACCACGATGATGTGGCTGTCCTCGCTGAGTGGCACGTCGATCGTGCGGTCGAACTTCACCACGCCGTCGCTGAAGAACTGCGCGTGCGTCTTGCGCGTGAAGTTCAGGTCCTCGCGCGGGCGGCCGTTCACGAGGACTTGCACGCGGTCAATGTCAATCCAGTCGGTGCACTGCACGCGGACCTTCAGTTTCAACGCGCCGTTCGCGCGTGTGCTGCCGCCGGCGAGCGTGCCGTCGTCGGTCTCGACCTGCAGGAACGGCCCGGTGGTGAGAATCATGCGGCCGGCCTTCGCGTGGCGCGTGTTCTCGCGCCAGTCAATCTTCGCCGGGTCGTCGCTCGCGCTCGGCAGATACGTGCGCCAGCCGCCGACGCCATTGCCGTAAACGGCATGGGCGTCGCACACGGCCACGCCCCAGTAGCGGTGGCCCTTGTTGAGCAACTGAAGCCAGATGAACTCGCGCACGTATTGCACGGTCTCGCGGCCGGTGCGCGTGTCGCGGCCGACCTTGAACGGCACCCCATCGAGGATTTGCGACGCGCTGTAGTTCTGCGTCTCGACCGCGTCGATGAGCGACGGCAGCCCGAGGTAGCCGCCGTCCGCGTAACCATCGGCGTCGCGGTCGATGAAATTGTCCACCATGTCGGGATGGTTGATCTGCACCCAGCGCGACGGCTCGGCCTTCTGCCAGTCGCGCAGCGTGACGGCCGTGATGCGCGGGTCCTTGTTCCACAACGGCGCGCCGTTGTCCTGCGTGAAGGGCACCGGCTCGAAAGGAAAGGCGTTGAAATGCGTGCCCGTGCTCGACAGCTCGACGCCGGGCACGGTCTGGATTTCGTTCGTCAGCCCAAGCCGCTCGATGTGCGGGCGCCAGTCGTAGAAGCGCATGTGCTCCGTGGTCGGCGCGAACTCGATGTGCTCGGCGGCGAGGTTGATGATGCGGTCGTCCGTGCCGCAGGTGTTGTCGCCGCTCGGCGTCGAGTGGTTGTGGTAATCCGTGCTGATCCAGCCGCGCGTGTCCACGAGCCGCTTCAACACGCCCTTCACGCCCGCGGTCTTGCCGGGCTCGACCTTCACCGTCTGCCGCAGGTGGCCGAACTCGATGCCGCGCGTGACGGTGACCTGATACGTGCCGGGCGCGAGCGCCTGCCGGAACTGCCCGTCCGGCGAGTGATACTGGTCCACGCAGCCTCGCGCGCGGTTGTTCGGGCCGAGGTTCGGCGACTTCGTGCCCTCGACGCCCGCAAACTGCACCTTGCACGGCAGCGGACGGCCGTTCTCGCCCCGGATGTCAAACGCGATGCCGGCCGACGCGGTCATCGTCACCTGCAAGTCGGGATTCGCGTCGCGCTTGAGCGAGATGGGTTGCTTCACCGTGTCGCGGCCGGGATCGCTGACTTCCACTTCGTGCTCGCCCGCGGGGAGGAAGAAACTGAACCGCCCCTGCGCGTCGGGATACGCCGCAAGACGATTCGTCGCCGCCGCGCCCGCCAGGGCCGACACCACAATCTTCGCCGTCGTGACGGGCGACCCGGCGGCGTCCTTGATCGTGCCCGTGAACGGCGCGGTGGCTTCGCCGCGCAACGCGAGCACGAGCGCGACCGCTTGCAGCGGCGACGAACCGACCGCGACGAATCGCGCGTAAGTGATTTCCTGGCCCGGCTGGAGTTCGATTTGCCTGGGCGGCGCCTTGAAGCCGTCGCGTTCGAGCCATCCGAACGCGTAGCCCGCCTTGTCCGCGGGGTCCACCGCGTCGGCCCACGTGATGCCGTGCGTCGTGCCCGTCGCGGTGAACGTCGTCATGCGGTCATCAGGCAGGCCGGTCGCGACCGTCTTGCCCTCGTTGCGCAACGTGGTGACGACGAGCACGCCCTGCCACCCGTCACGCAGCCGATACTCGTGCTTCTTGAACAACCCGCGGTTGTTCGCGGAGGTGGTGACCGTCTCGATCACCGCTTCGCCGTCGCGGCCGTCCTTCGCCACCCGGACCCACGAGATGAACCCCTGCTGTCCGCTCGGCGTGAAGATGGTGATCTGGTCATTGTTCGCGCCGCGCGGCGTGAGGTCGTAGAGGCAGCCGGGCGTGAAACCGTTCGTGCCGTAGAACGTGCTCATGTTCGCGCGCCGCAGCGGCAGGTTGCCGGAGATGACGGCCTCGACGCGGTCGTTGCGCAGCACGAAGTCGCCGATGATGCCGTCGGCCTCCTTGCCGCGCGGGAGCTGGTCCTTGTTGTGCGGCCCAATCTCGAACGCCTCGGCGGCCGTGACCGGAGGCGTAAAGCCCGGGGCAGCGCCGAGGAGGACTGCAGCGCCGATGCAAGCGACCGCGAACGAAATGCGGTGTGAAGTCATGCCCGCGGAGCTTACCGCCCGCCGCGATTCGGGCAACGGAAGAATCCGAGCCGCCTTCGCATTTGCCAACACGCGCCGCGCTTCCTACTGTCCGCGTGTGCGTGCCCCGTTGAACCACAAAGACACAAAGGACACGAAGGCGGCTTCGGAGCCTTCCCGCGCTTCTTCGTGTCCTTCGTGCCTTCGTGGTTGATTCCCTATGCCTGACGAAAACCAGCCGCCCGCCGCCTCGAACCCCGAGCGCAAGACTCTCGACGATCGCGCCAAGATGACCGAGTTGGAGCGCATCCGGCACTCGTGCGCCCACGTCCTGGCCACCGCCATCCTGCGCCTGTGGCCGGACGCCCAGTTCGCCTACGGCCCGCCCGTGGAGAACGGCTTCTACTACGACCTCGAATGCTCGCACCGCATCTCCCCCGAGGACTTTCCGAAGCTCGAGGAGGAGATGAAGAAGGAGATCAAGGCCAACAACATCTTCGAGAAGCTCACCGTCACGCGCGCGCAAGCCATCGCCGACGCGCAGAGCGGACGCCTCGGCGGCCTCGCCGAGCGGCCCGGCAACGAGAGCAAGTTCAAGCTCGACCTCCTCAAGAACATCCC
>VHCN01000056.1 GCA_016871675.1 Verrucomicrobiota bacterium | reverse complement strand
GATCCGGGCGGCGGCGCAGCGGGTGGGGTTGAGCAAGCGGGTGACGACGCACACGCTGCGGCATTGTTTTGCCACGCATTTGCTGGAGAACGGGACGGACATCCGCACCGTGCAGGAACTGTTGGGACATCAAAGCCTGACGACGACGCAGATTTATACTCATATGATGCAGAAGCCGGGGATCGGGGTGCGGAGCCCGCTGGATGGGTAGGCGCAGCCCGAACGCGCGGGCGGCCTGAAAACCCGGGGTGCACCGAAGCCCGCCGCGCTGCGTTTACTTGCTGATGCCTCGCTCGCTGGCGCGGATGAAGGCGACGAGGTGCAGGACTTCGGGCAGAGGCTTGACGTCTGCCTCAATCTTGGCGAGGGCGTTGGCGACGGTGAGTCCTTCGCGGAAGAGGAGTTTGTGGCACTTCTTCAATGCGTCCTGGACTTCAGCGGTCGCGCCGTTGCGTTCGAGGCCGACTTTGTTGAGGGTGCGCGTTTCGGCGGGGTTGCCGTCGGCGAGCATGAAGGGCGGCACGTCTTGCACGACCTTGGAGCAGCCGCCGATGATCGCCATGCGGCCGATGCGGCAGAATTGGTGCACCGCCGCCAGCCCGCCGATGACCGCGTGGTCCTCGACCGTCACGTGCCCCGCGAGCGTGGCGACGTTGGACATGATGATGTGGTCGCCGAGCCGGCAATCGTGCGCGACGTGGGTGCAGGCGAGCAGGGTGTTGTGCGAGCCGATGACGGTGGTGTCGCCATCCGCCGTGGCGCGGTGGGCGGTGGCGAATTCGCGGAAGGTGTTGTGGTCTCCGATGCGCAGCCAGGTGGTCCCGCCCTTCCACTTCAGGTCTTGCGACTTCTGCCCGATGCACGCGAAGGGGAAGAACTCGTTCTCCACGCCGACAACCGTGTGAGTACCGATGACGACGTGGCTGTGCAGCCTGCACCGGGCGCCGAGAACAGCGTGTTCCTCGACGATGCAGTAGGGGCCGATTTCGCAGCCGTCGGCGATGCTCGCGGTGGGATGAACGATGGCGGTGGGGTGAGCCATGGGGATTTCGGATGGCGAAATCTCAACCGTCGATCAACATGAAGGTCACATCCGCCTCGCTGACTTGCTCGCCGGCGACGGAGCAGACGCCGCGGGCCTTGCCGATCTTGCCGCGGGCCTTGGTGAGTTCGACCTCGATCACGAGCGTGTCGCCGGGGCGGACAGGCTTGCGCCATTTCACGTTCTCGGCGGCCATGAAGTAGGCGAGCTTCCCGAAGTTCTCGGCCTGCTTGAGCATGAGGATGCCCGCGACCTGCGCGATGGCTTCGAGCTGGAGCACGCCCGGCATGATGGGATGGCCGGGGAAGTGTCCCTGAAAATAAGGCTCGTTCGCGGTGACGTTCTTCGCGCCGGTGATCTTGTTCCCCTCGATGCGCAGCACGCGGTCCACCATCAGGAACGGGTAGCGGTGCGGGAGGATTTTCATCACCTGCATCACGTCGAGCAAGGCGCCGTCGCGCACGAGTTCCTCGGGCGGCGCGGGCTCGGCGGCGGGCCTGGACGCGGGCGGCGCGAAGGTTTGCGCGGCGATGAGCGGCTGGCGCATGCGCGCGGAAAGCTGGCGCGCGAGGCCGCAGTTCGCCGCGTGGCTCGGCCGCACGGCGACGATGTGCCCGAGCAGCGGCCGCCCGAGCAGCGCGAGGTCGCCGAGGATGTCCAGCATCTTGTGCCGCACGAATTCCTCCGGATACCGCAACGGCTCGGTCGTGAGCACGGCGTCGTCGCGGATGACGACGGCGTTCTCGAGGCTGCCGCCCTTGATGAGCCCGTTCTTGATGAGGAACTCGATCTCCTCGAAGAAACAAAACGTGCGCGCGTGCGCGAGCTCCTTTTCCCAGCTCTCGGGGGTGACTTCGAGGGTGAAGAATTGCGTGAAGCGGTTGTGGCGGTCGGCGCTGGTGCAGGAGATTTTCAGCCGGTCATGCGGGAGCACGGCCAGCGTGGATTCGCCGGTGTTGAACTCGACGGGCTCGGACGGCTGCCACGGCTCGCGCGGCTGGTCCTGCGGGATGAGACCCGCGGAGGCGATGAGCTTGACGAACTCGCGCGCGCTGCCGTCCGCGATGGGCGGCTCGCTGGAGTCGAGTTCGATGATGGCGTTGTCCACGCCCGCGCCCGCGAGCGCGGCGAGGACGTGCTCGACGGTGTGAATCCTGACGTGGCCCTTGCCGAGGGTGGTGGAGCGGTTGGTCTCGACGACGTTCTCGACGAGCGCCTCGACCTCGGGCTTGCCTTCGAGGTCGGTGCGGCGGAAGCGCAGCCCGGAGTTCGGCGGCGCGGGCAGCAGGACCATGTTCACGCGATTGCCACCGTGAAGCCCGAGCCCGGAGAACGTGACGGCCTGTTGGAGAGTTTGCTGCGGCAGCACGGGACGATTTAAGCGGATGCAAGCGGCGAGAGCAACGGGGGAAATGGGCCGGGACGCGCCCAAGGTCGCCCGCACGCCGAAGGCAGCGGCTCGATCCGGCGTCGCGTTGGCGCTGTGCGCCGACGCGTCGGCTCGCAGCGCCGGCTCGACAACCGAAATGAGCCACCGTCCCGCCGAGATTCGGCTTGTGCGCGTCGGCCTCCGCCTGTATGCACTCACGCATCGAGACATGAAATCATCAGGCCAGTTTCAACCGCGCACAGGTCCCCTTCGCCGTGCGTTCACGCTCATTGAATTGCTCGTGGTCATCGCGATCATCGCCATTCTGGCCGGCCTGCTCTTGCCGGCGCTCGCGAAAGCCAAGCAAAAGGCCGTGCAGGCCAAGTGCACGAGCAACCTCAAGCAAGCCGGCCTTGCGATCGCTCTCTACGTGGACGAATACACGGACCGGCTGCCCGGCACGCTCACGCAGGGACTTTGGTCCGGCCAGCATGCGCAATACACGCGAACCTCGACTGACCGCCTAGTTTACTATCTCGCTCCGTATCTCGGCCACCCGCGTCCGGAGCAACTTCCCAACAACAACGGTCGGGACGTCGAGATATTCTTCTGCCCCGGGTTCAAGCGCGAGGCCACAAACGTCACGAGTCTCAACCGAAACGACTACATCTTGATTGGGACCGGCGTCATTCGGGGCACAACCATCAATGTCCGCCAGCTTCCGTTCGGGTATCCGCCGAACAGCAACACGCCTCCGAGCCCCGTCGTCCCGCCCCTTCGTCTCAGCGATGTCGCGGCGTTCGGTCCCCTTTCCGAGATCTGGACGATGGTTGACGCCGACCAGGTCGGGACCACCAACGTAGGCAACTCTTGGCGTGCGCAACTTCCGCGTCAACCCAGCCACGGCAAGGTTCGCAACTACCTCTACTTTGACGGTCACACCGCAACGAAGGAAGTGTTCGTCGGCGATTACTGATTTTCGGCGTTCCCGGCATCCCACCAGGCCGTAAGTCCGATACTCGGCATACGGGCTTTCGGCCGCGGAATTCCATCCGCCTCGCGTTCCGCTTCCCGCGTGACATCGGACGGCTCGCGCTCGCACCATCGCCCGATGCTTGGAGCGCTGCTCGCCACCCTGCTCTTCTCCGCGTCCGCGGTGTCCGCCACGCGGACGGCCCGGCTCATGGGCGGGACGGAGGCGAACTTCTGGCGGCTCGCGCTCGCCGCCCTGTTGCTCGGGCTTTACGCGCACACGCTCGGCGGCGGAACCGGCGGCGGCGCCTACCACATCTTCGCGGTCAGCGGCGTGCTTGGTTTCGCGCTGGGTGATGTGTCGCTCTTCCAGTCGCTCACCCGGCTCGGCACCCGCCTGACCGTCATGCTCGTCAACACGCTGGCCGCGCCCATCGCCGCGCTCACGGAGTGGCTCTGGCTCGGCACGACGCTCACGCCGACGGAGATCGCCTGCGCGGGATTGATCCTCGCGGGCGTGGCGGTCGCGCTCGCGCCGGGCGAACACGTGCACATCGAGCCGCGGAAGTTCTGGATCGGGATTTTCGCCGGGTTCCTCGCGGCGTGCGGACAGGCGTGGGGCGCGGTGTTGAGCCGGAAAGCCTTCAGCCTCGCCGCCGCCGCCGGGCAGGAAATCGACGGCGGGACGGCCTCGTATCAGCGCATCGTGGCGGGCGTGGCGGTGGCCGGCTTGTGCCTGCTCGTGGTGAAGTGGCGCTGGGTGTTCGCGCACGGCCGGCAGGCGATGGCCGCTTCCGACGCCGAACTCGATCTTCCGGACTCGGCGCAAAAGTGGCGCGGCGCGTGGCCGTGGATTGTGATGAACACCCTGTGCGGCCCGACCTTTGGCGTGAGTTGCTTCCAATGGGCGCTCAAGACGACGGCAACCGGCGTGGTGCTGCCCATCGTGGCGCTCACGCCGCTCGTGGTGATTCCCTTCGCGGCGAAGTTTGAGGGCGAGAAGCCCGGCGCCCGCTCGCTCGCTGGCGGCGTGCTCGCAGTGGCGGGCGCGGTGGCGCTCGCACTGGCGCGGGGGTGAGGCGTTCGACGCGCCCGTTGGGCTGAATTTCACTTTGCCATCGCGGCTCCTCTGCTACGGTTTCGCGCGTGGACACTGCGGCCATTGCGGACTTCTTGATCAAATACATCGGCCTCATCGTGCTCCTGTCGTTCCACGAGTGGGGGCACGCGTGGGTCGCGCTCAAATGCGGCGACGACACCGCCCGGCAAATGGGGCGCGTCTCGATCAACCCGATCGTCCACATCTGCCCCATCGGCACCGTGCTCATGCCCATCCTCGGGTTTGTGCTGAGCGGAAGCGCGCTCGGCTCGTTCATCATCGGCTGGGCGAAGCCGGTGCCCGTGAATCCGAACAATCTCCGGCAACCGCGCATTGATGACACCCTCATCGCCATGGCCGGCCCGATGATGAACCTCCTGCTCGGCGCGCTGCTCATCGGCGTCGCCAAAATCGGCGTGATGGCGGATGCGGCCATGCTTCAGGAAATCGGCTTCCGTTTCGCCGCGCTGAGCCTGTTCCTGTGCTTCTTCAACCTGCTGCCCATCCCGCCGCTCGACGGTTCGCACGTGGTCAAGAACCTGGTGGGCATGAGCTGGGAATTCTACATGAAGATCGCGCAGTTCGGATTCATCCTCGTCATCATCGCCATTCAAATCCCGGGGGTAAACCGCTTCATCTACCGCATGACCGTCGGGACGCTGGACATCTTCGCGAGCCTGTTTGGACTGCGATTGAACTGAGGCTGAGGGGGTGCGCAGGCGGATGACCGTCGCTCCCAGTGAAACGCTTTCCATTGCGCCGCCGCCCCGCTAGATTCAGCGCCGCCACGATGAAGACCTTCGCCGAGCTGAACTTCCCCGGCAGACTCATCGCCGTCGAGGGGCTCGATGGCTCGGGCAAGTCCACCCAGATTTACCTGCTGAAGCGCTGGCTCGAGTTGCAGGGGCTCAAGGTGTTCTTCAGCGAGTGGAACTCGTCCGAGATCGTCAAGTCCGCCACGAGCAAGGGCAAGAAGATGACCCTGCTCACACCGACGACGTTCAGCCTCGTGCATGCGACGGACTTTGCGGACCGCTACGAACGTCAGCTCGTGCCGTTGCTGCGAGCGGGCTACCTCGTGCTGTGCGACCGCTACATCTTCACGGCGTTTGCGCGCGACACCGTGCGCGGCTGCCGGCCCGAATGGGTCCGCGGCATCTACAACTTCGCCGCCCTGCCCGACCTCACGTTCTTCTTCAAGGCCAGCCTCGACGTTTCGCTGCACCGCATCCTCGACGGCCGCCCGCAGCTCAAGTTTTTCGAGGCGGGAATGGACTTGAAGCTATCACCCGACCCGGAGGAAAGCTTCCGCATCTTCCAGGGGCGCATCCTCGAGCAATACCTCGCGATGAGCAGCGAGTTCAGCTTCCTCATGCTGGATGCCGACCAGTCAGTCGAACAGCAGCAGCAGCTCGTGCGGCAGCTCGTCGCCGGCAAGGTCAATCTCTCCTCCTTCGTCACCCCGCCCGCCTGACCATGCCCAAGCGATCCGCCAAGCCTGCAAAGAACGGCCTCCCTGCGGCCCCGCAGGTCATCATCCCCAAGCCGTCGCGCAAGCGCTTCTATGGCCACGGGCTGCCGTCAGTGGACCTCGACCGGCTCACCGGCAAGCTCATCGTCATCGAGGGCGCGGACGGCTCCGGCCGCTCGACGCAGATCGCGCGGCTGGTGCAGTGGCTCGAGGCCGGCGGCCACGCCACTTCACAGGTCGGCCTCAAGCGCTCGACGCTCGTCAGCGAGGAACTCGACCTCGCCCAGAACGGCAACATTCTCAGCCGCTCAACGCTCAGCCTTTTCTACGCGACGGACTTCGCGGACCAGCTCGAAAACGTCATCATCCCCGCGCTCAAGGCGGGCTTCGTGGTGCTCGCCGACCGCTACATCTACACGCTCATGGCGCGCGACTTGGTCCGCGGCATGGACGGCGAATGGCTTCGCAATCTCTACGGCATCGCGCTCGTTCCCGACGCGGTCTTTTACCTGAACGTCCCCCCGCAGGAACTGGTGCAGCGCACGTTCACGAAGAACCACGCGCTCGACTACTGGGAGAGCGGCATGGATCTGGGCCTCTCGCGCGACATGTTCGACAGCTTCCTCGAATACCAGTCCCGCATGGCCCGGCAGTTCCGCGAACTCCAGCGCACCTACGGCTTCACCATCCTCGACGGCACTCGCACCCAGGACGAAACCAACGCCGAGCTTCGCGAGCGCATCGAGAAAGTCCTCTCCGGCAAAAGCTGAACGTCCAACCGGCTGCCCCGTGCCCGACACCAACTCCAAGCGCGACCTGTTCATGGGCGTGGACCTCGGCGGGACCAAGATTCTCGCCGCCGTGTTCGATGCGCAATTGAACTGCCTCGGTCGCGCAAAGGCCAGCACCAAGCCCGAGCGCGGTCCGGACGCGGTCATCGAACGTGTCGCCCGCTGCGCCCGGGAGGCTGTCGATGAGTGCGACCTGTCGTTCGAACGTGTGAGGGCCCTCGGCATCGGCGCGCCCGGCGCCGTGGACCCCGAGTCGGGCCGGATGATCTTCGCGCCGAATCTCAAATGGGAGGACGTGCCGCTCCGCAAGGAAATCGAGAAACACCTCGACATCCCCGTGTTCGTGGAGAACGACTGCAACCTCTGCGCGCTTGGTGTCTTCGAAGTCGAGCTGCAATCCAGACCGCGCTCGATGGTGGGCATCTTTCTCGGCACGGGCATCGGAGGCGGGATCATTCTCGATGGACGGCCATTCTCCGGCTTCAACCGCACGGCCGGCGAGATCGGACACATGGTGCTCAACATCAACGGCCCCAAATGCGGCTGCGGCAACAAAGGCTGCTTCGAAGCGCTCGCCAGCCGCACCGCGCTCTTCAGAAGCATCCGCGACGCGGTAAAAGACGGGCAGAAAACCGTGCTGACCGACATGCTCGGACCAGATCTCGCCGACTTGCGCAGCGGCGACCTTCGCAAGGCCATCAAGCGCGGCGACAAATATGTCGAGAAACTCGTCGAAGACGCCGCGGAATACACGGGCATCGCCGTCGCCAACATCATCAACCTTCTCAACCCCGAAGTCGTCGTGCTCGGCGGCGGCCTCATGGACCAGCTCGCCGACGAGATGATGTCCATCATCGTGGAGACAGCGCACGAATACGCCCTGCCCGGCACCGACAAGGGCATCGAGATCATCACCACCAAGCTCGGCGACGACGCCGGCATCACCGGCGGCGCGGTGCTCGCCCGCCGCGCGAGCCGCGCGGATTCGCGGGGCGAGAAGTGATGCGTGTGGGCTGAGGAGCAAACGGCGATGAACTACGACTCCACCCACCCCCGCACGGAGGAGGCCGCGATTTGTCCCTCTGCGCCGTTCCGGCGCCGCGCCGTCATCGACGTCGGGACAAACTCCGTGAAGCTCCTCGTCGCGGACGTCGGCACGGCCGTGGTCCAGCCCGTCCTCGAAAAGAGCGAACAGACCCGGCTCGGCCGCGGGTTTTACAAGACGCGCCTGCTTCAGCCCGATGCCATCGCACACACGGCGCGCGCCGTGGCTGGATTTTCTGCGGAAGCCATGGCACTCGGCTCGACCCCGCCACGCGTGCTCGGCACGAGCGCCGCGCGTGACGCGCTGAACGCAACCGAGCTCGCCGCCGCCCTCCGCAACGCCTCGAATCTGCCGCTCGAAGTCATCACCGGCGAACAGGAGGCGGACTTCGCGTTCCGCGGCGTCACCAGCGACCCGGCTCTGCGCGATTCACCGCTGCTCATCCTCGACGTCGGCGGCGGCAGCACCGAGTTCATCGTGGGCCGTGGCGAGGACCGCCGCTTCGCGAGGAGCTTTGAGCTGGGATCGGTCCGCTTGCTTGAGCAATTTCCCATCGGCGATCCGCCCTGCGCCGCCGAGCTCGCCGCCTGCCGGCGTCACGTTCGGAGTTTTCTCGATCGCGAAGTCCGGCTTCAACTCGAGCCCGCGCTCGCCGCCGCCCGCCGCGACGGGACGCTGTCCCTCGTCGGCACCGGTGGGGCGACCACCATCCTCGCACGCATGGAGCACCGGATGACCGACTTCGACCGCGCCCGAATCGAGGCGCTTCGCCTCTCCCGCGACCGGGTGACGGACTGGACGAACCGCCTTTGGGCGCTCCCACTCGCCGCGCGGAAAGAGCTGCCCGGGCTGCCTCCGAAGCGCGCCGACGTGATCCTCTTTGGCGCCGCCATTTACGAAGGCGTGATGGAGTGCTTTGAAATCCCGGACCTTCGGGTGAGCACCCGCGGCCTGCGCTTCGGCGCGCTGATGGCGGCGGGGTGAGCCGGCCAGTCCGGCCAATTAACCGCTTGCGCCGCCGCGCTTCGTTTTTATAGTCCACCTACGTTTTCCGGAGCCGTTGGTTCCGGGATCATCCAACTGAAATCGCGACCATTATGGCATACCAATATCCCAACAGGCAGGAAGCCTTGCTCGCCAAGGTCAAGGGCAAGACCGGAAAAATCTCGGACAAGACGCACGAGGAACACCTCAAGCTCTACACGGGCTACGTCAACAAGACCAACGCCATCCTCAAGGAGCTCGAGGAACTTGCCAAGACCCTCGACCCTGCGAATCCTGCGCACGCAAATCAGATTTTCTCCACCCTGCGCTCACTCAAGGTGGACCTGACCTTTGCGCTCGGCGGCATCATCAACCACGAGATTTACTTCTCCGTGCTCGGCGGCAAGGGCGGTCCCGCCACCGGCAAGGTCGGCGACCTGATCAACAAGTCCTTCGGCTCCTTCGACGCCTACAAAAGGGACCTCAAGGCCACCGGCATCGCCGCGCGCGGCTGGGCTTGGACCGGCTACGACCCGACGACCGGACTGCTCTTCAACTACATCGGCGATGCGCAGAACACCTTCCCCATCTGGGGCGTGAAGCCCGTGCTCGCGCTGGACACCTACGAGCACGCCTACTACGCCGACTTCTTCACCGCGCGCGGCGCCTACATTGACGAGTTCATGAACAGCGTGGACTGGGACCAGGTGAACGCCTTCCTCGGATAACGACATCGAGCACGGCTCGATTGAAGGGCGCGGCTTGCGCAGGCAGGCCGCGCCTGTTGCTTTCCCCGCACTGCAAGGCCGCGCAGTTATCGTCGCGGCGCCGCGAAGTTCACGGAATTCACCGCAGCCTGGCCGGACAGCACGCGGGCGACGTCGCTCGCGACGCCTTCGGCGGTGCGGTCCTGCGCTTCCGTGGTGAACGATGCGATGTGGGGCGTGAGCACGACATTGTCCAGCACCTCAAACTCGCCACGGCTCGCGGGCGGCTCCGTCTCCCGCACGTCGAGCCCCGCGCCACCGAGATGCCCGGACTTGAGCGCGGCGAGCAGTGCGGCTTCATCCACCACGCCGCCGCGCGAGGTGTTCACGAAGAACGCGCCGCGTTTCATCGCGGCGAATGAGCGCGCATTGAACATCTGCCGCGTCTCCGCCGTGAGGGGCGAGTGAGTCGTGACGAAGTCCGCCTGCGCCACCGCTTCGTCGAGAGTGGCGGCAAGCATCGCGCCCGACTCGGCAAGCGCCGGCGAGCCCGGTTTCATGAACGGGTCGAACACCACCACGCGCATTTCGAACGCCTTCGCGCGCACCGCCACGCGCCGGCCGATGCGGCCAAGGCCGCAGATGCACACGGTCTTGCCGGCGAGTTCGGTTCCGGTGTAACGCAGGCGGGCCCACTCGCCCGCGCGGGTGGAACGGTCGGCCGCGACGACCTTCCGGGCGAGCGCGAGCATCAGCGCGAACGTGTGCTCGGCCACGCTCATTGCGTTCGCGTCGAGCGGCGCGATGACGACCACGCCCGCTGCGGACGCAGCCTTCATGTCGATGTTATCGAGCCCCACGCCGTGCCGGCCGATGCACAGGAGCTTCGGCGCGGATGCGAGCAACCCGGCCGTCACCTGCGTCTGGTTGCGGATGATCATCGCGCGCGCGTCGCGGATTGCTTCCGTGAGGCGCGGCTCGTCCTTCCAGAGCGCGCCATCGCGCACGACGGTGAAGTTCTCCGCGAGCTTGTCGAGGCTCGCCGCCTGGATGTCTTCGGTGATGAGAATGTCCATTGGGGTCAACCACGAATGCACGAAGGACACGCGGCATCCTCGTTCCCCTTCGTGCTCTCCGTGTCTTCGCGGTTCAAATCTGGTCCCATTCGACCGGCTTGGTGATGTCCACGCGCCCGAGTTGCTCGCGCACCGCCTCGGGATATTTCTGCGAGGCGCCCGTGTTGAACACCAGCACGCGCTCGTCCCGGTTGATCTTGTTCTCGCGCAGCAACACTTCAAGCGCGCCGAGGCAGACCGCGGTCTCGGGGCAGAGCGCGATGCCCTCGAGCGACGCCGCGAGCCGCATCCATTTCGGAATGTCCCCCTCGGGCGTCGCGATGGCCACGCCGCCACTCTCGCGCACCGAGTCGAGGATCATGAAATCCCCGACCGCCGCCGGCACACGGATGCCGCTGGCGATGGTCGCGGCATTCTCGAACTTCTTCGCGAACCGGTCGCCGCGCTTGAACGTCTCCGCGATCGGCGCGCACCCGTCGCTCTGGCAGGATATCATGCGCGGCTTGCGCGAGGACTTGAGCCAGCCGAGCGCCTCGAGTTCTGCGAACGCCTTCCACATGCCGATCAAGCCCGTGCCGCCACCCGTCGGATAGAGGATCACGTCCGGCAGCTCCCACTCGAACTGCTCGGCGAGTTCGAGCCCCATCGTCTTCTTGCCCTCGATGCGATACGGCTCCTTGAGCGTGCTCACGTCGAACCACTTCATCTTCGCCTTGCCCTCGCCCACGATGCGCCCGCAGTCCGTGATCAGCCCGTTGACGAGAAACGTCTTCGCGCCGGCGAGAAAGCACTCCTTCTGGTTGATGCCCGGCGTGTCCTCGGGCATGAACACATACGCCTCCATCCCCGCCCGCGCGGCGTAGGCGGCCATCGCGCCGCCGGCGTTGCCCGCGGTGGGGCATGCGACGCGCTTGATGCCAAACTCCTTCGCCTTGGTGATCGCCATCGCCATGCCGCGCGCCTTGAAGCTCCCGGTCGGCAGCCGGCTTTCGTCCTTCATGAAGAGCTGCTTCAGCCGGAAATGCTCGCCAAGCCGCTTGGTCGCGAGAATCGGCGTGATTGTTTCGGTGAGCGAGACGATGTGCGCCGGGTCGCGCACGGGAAGAAGCTCTTGATACCGCCACATCGTCGGCGCGCGGCCGGCGAGGGATTTCTTCGTGAAGTTCGCGTGGACGGCGTCGAGGTCGTAGCGCACCCACAACGGCCGCTGGCACGCGGTGCAGAGATTGTGGACGCGGGTGGATTCGTAGCGCTGCCCGCAATTCGCGCATTCGAGGTGGGTGACGAAAAACACCGCCGGATTCAAACGGCGCGCCCGGCAAGCGTCAAGCACCCGGCTGGTTGCGCGCGAGACGCGACGATTGTCTTGACCCTCCGCACTCGCGGGTTTCCACTTCCAACACAGCCGCCGCACCGCATGAACGCGACCCAATCCGCTCCCGTGCCCGCATCGCCGCCCGCCGCGTTTCCGGGACTCGTCATCCGCGACAAGCACCCGGAAAACCTCGAATTTCCGTTCTCTTCGCTGTCGGGCGTCATCATACCCAACGACCAGTTCTTCGTCCGCAGCCACTTCGCCGTGCCGAAACTCGACCGCGCCAAGTGGCGCCTGCGCGTCGAGGGACTCGTGGAGCGACCGCTCGACTTGTGCGCCGGGGACCTCCACGAACTTCCTCGGCACAGCGTCACCGCCACCCTCGAATGCGCGGGCAACAGCCGCATCTTTCTCCATCCGAAAGTCAGCGGTCTGCAATGGGAACTCGGTGCCGTCGGCAACGCGCATTGGTCGGGCGTCCCGCTCGCCGCCGTGCTCGAACGCGCAGGCATGAAACCCGGCGTCGTTGAGATCGTCCTCGAGGGCGCCGACACCGGCGAAATCAAGAAGGAGCCGGTCTCGCCGGGGAAAATCCACTACGCGCGCGGGCTCCCGCTCGCGAAGGCGCTCGACCCCGACGTCCTCCTCGCCACGCACATGAACGGCGAACCGCTCTCGGTCGCGCACGGGTTTCCGCTGCGCGCGGTCGTGCCGGACTGGTATGGCATGGCGTCGGTCAAGTGGCTCACCCGCATCATCGTCACCGACCGCATCTTCCGCGGCTATTTCGAAGGCTCGGACTACACGTATTGGGACCAGCGTGACGGATTGCCCGCGCAGCTCCTGCCCGTCGGCGAGGTCGAAGTGAAGGCACAAATCGCCCGGCCGACACTGCACGAAGTCATCCCGGCCGACTCGGTGTATCGCATTCATGGCGCGGCGTGGACGGGCAACTCGCTCATCACGCGCGTCGAAGTCAGCACCAACGGCGGCCGCTCGTGGCGCGAGGCACAGCTTCTCGGCGAACCCGTCCGCCACGCGTGGCGGCTGTGGGAATTCCACTGGCGCACCCCGTCGAAGCCCGGCGGTTGCGTGCTCATGGCCCGCGCCACCGACGCCCGTGGGCGCGTCCAGCCGATGACCCGCGACGCCCACCGTGGCAACTACGTCATCACGCACGTCCAGCCCATCGAGGTCGAAGTGCGCCGGATGAAATCCGCCTCGGTGGACCCGGACGGCTACGCGATTTGAACCGGCGCGGCCCGGGCGATTGACCCATGAAACTGTTCATCGACACCGCCGACGTCGCACAAATCCGCGAGGCTTGGAGCTGGGGCATCATTGACGGCGTGACCACCAATCCCACGCACGTCATGAAGACCGGCCGCAACCCGGACGACGTCTATCGCGAAATCCTCGCCCTCGTGGACGGGCCCGTCTCGCTCGAAACCATCGCCACCGAGGCGCCGGCCATCGTGTCCGAGGGCCGTGCGCTCGCGAAGCTCGGCCCCAACGTCGTCGTGAAAGTGCCCGTCATCCGCGAAGGCTTGAAGGCCGTGAAGGCGCTCTCCAGCGAAGGCATCAAGACGAACGTGACGCTGAACTTCTCCCCGTTGCAGGCGTTGCTCGCCGCGAAGGTCGGCGCGACCTACATCAGCCCCTTCGTCGGCCGCCTCGACGCCGTGGGCCACACGGGCATGGACCTCGTCCGCCAGATTCGCACCATCTACGACAACTACGGCTTCCAGACGCAGATCCTCACCGCGGCGGTGCGGCATCCCGAGCACGTCCTGCAAGCCGCGCTCGCCGGCTCGGACGTCTGCACGATGTTCTTCGACACCCTCAAGTTGCTCTACGACCACCCGCTCACCGACATCGGCCTCGACATCTTTCTCAAGGACTGGGCGAAAGCGACGGCCAAGGGATGAACCCCAAAGACACCAAGGACACAAAGCCCGGAACGAGGCGAATGGTCGGGCCTGAACCGACGGCCTTCAGTGCAATCCTTCGTGCCGTCGCGCCTTCGTGGTTGGAATGAAACTCCGCCTTGGCTTCCTCGGCATCGGCAGCATGGGCATCAGCCACGTGCAGCAATGGCACGTGAAACTCGCCGCACGCTCGACCTGCGCCGCCCTTTGCGGACGCAACGAAGCCAACCTCAAGCGCGCCCTCGCCGTTGCGCCGGATGCGAAAGTCTTCTCCGACGAACGCGAGCTGATCCATTCGCCCCTCGTGGACGCCGTCGCCATTTCCACGCCCAACTTCACGCACGTCCCGCTTGCGATCGAAACACTTCGCGCGGGCAAACATCTCTTTCTCGAAAAGCCCTGCGGCATTTCGCAGGACGAGTGCGCGCAGTTGCTCGACGCCGCGGGCCACACGGACCGCGTGGTGATGATCGGCCACGAGTTGCGCTACTCGCCCTACTTCCAGCGCATCAAGGCGCTTGTGGACGCCGGCGAAATCGGCCGGCCGCGCATGACCTGGACGCGCGAGTTCCGCGGGCCGTTCCAGCCCAAGTCCGGCCAGTGGATTCAGGACATCCGCCGCTCCGGCGGGATGCTCGTGGACAAGAACTGCCACCAGTTCGACCTGATGAACTGGTGGTGCGGTGGCAAGCCCGCGCGCGTCTCGGCGTTCGGGCGCAGCGCCGTCATGCGCATCGTCGAGCCGGCGCACCAGGTCAACGACCACGCAACCGTGAGCTACGAATACGACAACGGCGTGCTCGGCTCGCTGCAAATCTGCCTCTTCGGCCGAGACTTCCCGGACGAGGAACTCGAAATGGGAATCGTCGGCGAAGCCGGCTCGCTCCAGACGCGCATCCGAGCCCCGCGCCAGCGTGCCGCCACCTCTCACCCAGCCTCCGGCCACCCTCTCCCCCCATCCGATGAGGGGAGAGGGAAGAGTGAGGGGTGTTTCTCGGCTGAACCCGCAACCGACGGCACTCTTGAAATCCTTCAGTGGAAACTCGGCGCGAAGCAGAAGGAACCCATCATCCACCGCGTCGAGAGCAGGCGCGGCGAAGGGTGGGGCAACCACCTCGGCTTCGACGAAATGCACGCGGCCTTCCTCGACGCCGTGCTTGATGGCAGACGCCCGCTCACGACCGTGGCCGATTGCGTGGATGCCACGCGCCTCTGCATCGCGGCGGAGGAGAGCATCAAAAACAAGAGTGTGGTAAAAGTCCCATAGTGCGAACGATGCAAATGCCGCGACTCGAGCGAATCGTCCTTTCTACACTTGGACTCAGCGTGGTTCTTTGCCTCGTTAATCTCGCCTTCCGGCCGTTCGAGCCTCACCACGAGGGTAAGCCGCTTCGATACTGGGTCCATCGCACGGGCGAGTTCGGAAGCTTGCAGTTCCATGGTGAGACGGGCGACGCACTGCAAGCGATGGGGGACAAGCCGTTCCTTGGCTCTTGGACAAACTCAAATCCGAGGACTCGAATCTAGTCGACCCAACGATTGAGTGGCTTCGCGAGTGCTTCGGAAACAGATGGGAAGTGGGAACTACGAGAGCCGAGTGGCGTTGTCTTTCTGCACGGAGTGTGATGTTCATCGGCGGGCCAGCATCGAATGCCATTCCTCTCTTGGTAATTTGTCTCAATCACAGTCAAAGATATTGATTCAATGGTCGCTGTTTCGGCCCTTGCCACTTTGCGCTCCTTTGGCACTAACGCTCGAACTGCTGTTCCGTCTGTCGTTTCGTTGACGAATCTTAGTGACGAAAGCATCCGCAAAAGTGCGCGTCGGTTCATTCACATCTTCGATGCGGACACTGCCTCATCGCCACAACCTGTGCTCGCCCCAACCACTAGCAGCAAATGAGCATTCAATCCCTCTACCTCAACGGCAAGTTCATGACGGCGGACCAGGCTGTCGCGGTCGTCAATCCCAAGATTAGAGAGACGATCGAGCGGATGTTGGTCGAAGGCGTGACGGCGTGGTTCGGGCGAACGGCGGGCGGTCAGTTCGTGGGCAGGGCGAACTTCGGGGCGTCGGCCTGCCCGCCGAGCTTGGCGTCCACATTGCGGGCGATCTTGCCGTCGCGAATCTCGATGCGGCGTGGCGTGACGGCGGCGATCTCGGGGTCGTGGGTCACGAGGGCGATGGTGCGGCCCTTTTTGCTGAGTTCGTGGAACAGGTGGAGGATGGTTTCGCCGGTATGCGAGTCGAGGTTTCCCGTGGGCTCGTCGGCGAAGACGATCTTCGGGTCGTTCACGAGCGCGCGGGCGATGGCGGCGCGCTGTTGTTGTCCGCCGGAAAGCTGGAGCGGCCGGTGCTTCGCGCGGTTCTGCATGTCCACCATCTCGAGCGCGCGCATGGCGCGGTCGCGTCGCTCGCGCGAGGAGACATCGGCGTAGATCATCGGGAGCTCGACGTTTTGGAGGACGTTGAGCTTGGGCAGGAGGTTGAAGAACTGGAAGACGAACCCGATCTTGCGGTTGCGGACGGTGGCGAGCTGGCGGCTGGACAGGGAGTGGATCATCTCGCCGTCGAGGCTCACGGTGCCCTTGGTCGGCGTGTCGAGGCAGCCGAGGATGTGCATGAGCGTGGACTTGCCGCTGCCGGAGGGTCCGATGATGGAGATGAACTCGCCGCCGTCGATGTCGAGCGAGACGTCGTCGAGCGCCCGGATTTCCTCGCCGCCGAGGTGGTAGAGCTTGCTGACGTTGCGGACTTCGATGAGGGCCATGGCTCGTGGCGCGAGGCGGACTACGGACCCGTGCCGTTGGACTTCGAACCGCCTTCCACCGGCTTGCCTCCGCCGGTGCCGCCTTTGCCGCCGCCGGGGCGTCCGCCTTTGCCGCCACTCGCGCCGCCACCCGTGCCGCCTTCGCCACCGCCCTTGCCCCCGCCGCTCGTGCCGGTCGCGCCAGTGCCTTCACCACCGCCTTTGTAGCCGCCCTTGGCGCCCATCTTGGCGCCTTTGCCGCCCTTGGCGCCTTTGCCACCCTGAAACGCGGCGGAGACGATGCCGACATCGTCGGCGGGTTGGATGAGCGACACGGTTTCGCCGCCTTCGAGGCCGGTTTGGACTTCGCAGTAGTCGTAATCGGACACGCCAATGCGGATCGGCTGGCGGATGAACTTCTCGTCCTTCTTCACGTAAACAAACCGGTCGCCCTTCTCGCTGAAGACGGCGGCGAGAGGGACGGCGATGACGTTTTCCGCGCTGGCGAGCGGAATGGCAAGGTTTGCGGTCATGCCGGGCCGCACGGCGGTGTCGGCGTTGCGCAACAGGATGCGCGTCGTGTAGCCCTTGATGGAATTGCGGATCGTCGCCTGCGGGGCGATGCGATCCACCGTGCCGGTGAGCTTGAGGCCCGCGACGGCTTCGACCTCGACGTCCACCTTCTGCCCGACTTTGAGGCGTGTCACGTCAGCCTGATTAATGTGCGCGGTGATGACCATGTCGGCGAGGTTGGCGATGGTGAGGACCTCGGTGCCGCTGTTGACGCCGCTCGAACCGCTCACGGCCTGCCCCACGGAGACAGGCCGCGTGAGCACGGTGCAGTCGAACGGCGCGAGAATCTTGGTCTTGGAAATCTTGTCCTCGACGAGTTGCAGCGCCTTGAGGGAGCGCTCGTGGTTGTTGCGGGCGAGGGCGTGGTTGTTCTTGGCGAGGTCGAGCTCGGCCTTGGCGTTCTCGAGCACTTCGTGGGTGAGGAGTTTCTGGTGGCTGTTGCTGGCGAGCGCGTGGTTGTTGCGGGCCTGGTCGAGCTCGGCCTGGGCGTTTTCGAAGACTTCCTTGGAGAGCAGTTTGTCCTCGTAGAGGCGTTTGGTGCGGTCGAAGTTGATCTGGCTCTTCTCGAGGGTGAGCCGAGCGCTTTCGATCTGCAGCTTGGCGGCGTCAATCTCCGTCTGGCGCTGGCTGCGCTCCAGCGGCGCCTTGTTCTGGAAGATTTGCTCCGTGCGGTTGTAGTTGAGTTGCAGTTTCTCGACGGTCAGGCGCGCGCCTTCGATCTGAAGTTTGGCCGCCTCGATCTCCGTCAGCCGCTGGCTGCGCTCGATCTGCAAATCGGAGTCGTCGAGCGAGAACAGCACGTCGCCTTTCTTCACCTTGTCACCGATGTCCACGGCGAGGACGGCGATCTTGCCGCTGACTTCGGGGCGGACGGAAACCTGATCCGCGGGGCCGATGTCACCGGCGGCGAAGACGGCGAAACTGATGTCGCGGGACGTGGCGGTCGCCGTCGTGGGCCGGCCGGATTTCTTCGCCTGCGGCTGCGCGGGCTTGAGGAAGGCGAACGTGTCCGGATACTTTTGGTAAGCCCACCAGCCGCCGCCGCCAAGGGCTGCGAGGACAACGAGCCAGATGACCAGCTTCTTCATGCGCCAAGTCCCGGCACATTAGCGGCCGTGCAAGCGGCGTGCAAACAGTGTTTCACCGGAACCGGACGCTGCGGCGGCTTCCGGGGCTTGACGTCCGGCTCAATTCGCGCACAACTCCCTTCATGAAACACCGCTTCCTCACAGGTTCGCTCATCGCCGTTTCGATCCTGGCGTCCGCAGGATTGGCGCAAACCGCTGCCTTGAATCAGGCGCTCACGTTTCACGCGTCCTTCGACAAGGGCTTCGACGCCGACTTCTCGCGCGGGGACAAGGCCGCCGTCGTGCGCGGCAAGCAGGGCCCGGTGCCGCTTGCGGCGAACGAAGAGTTGAAGCTCGTGCCCGACGGGCGCTTCGGCGGCGGGCTGCACTTCACGAAGAAAGGCTCCACGCAGCCGCGCTTCAAGGGCGCGGGTGTGCTCGGCTACAACGACAAGAGCTGGAGCGCGTCCGTCTCCGTCTGGCTGCGGCTGGACCCGGACAAGGACCTGGCCCCGGGCTATTGCGACCCGGTGCAAATCGTCGGGGACGACACGAAGAAGGGCTTCATCTTCCTTGAATGGTCGAAGGACGAGACGCCGCGCGAGTTCCGCTTCGCCATCCGGCCGCTGGAGCAGATTTGGAATCCCAACAAGCTCGACTGGGCGAAGATGACCGACGCCCAGCGGCCGGCGGTGAATCTGAAGCGCGCACCGTTCTCCCGCGAGCAGTGGACGCACGCGGTCTTCACGCTGGAGAACGTGAACGACAAGGCAAGGAAGCCGGTGGGCCGCCTCTACTTGAACGCCCAGCTCATGGGCAGCATCGAGAACTGGGACCTCACGCTCGGCTGGAACCCGGATGCCGTGGCGCTGGTGCTCGGCGCGGCTTACGTCGGGCATCTCGACGACCTCGCCGTGTTCAACCGCGCGCTCACCGCCGCCGAGGTGAAGACGCTCAACGGGCTGAAGACCGGGGCGCGCGAGCTCCATCCCTAGCCGCGCCGCCTCATGGAGCGACTGGCTGCACTGCTGCTTGCCTTGTTCGGTATCGCGGACGCCACTCACGCTGCCGCGCCGCCGAACGTCGTTCTCATCCTCGCTGACGACCTTGGCTACGCGGACCTGGGCTGCTTCGGCGCGAAGGACATCCGCACGCCCCACTTGGATCGGCTCGCCGCGCAGGGGACGCGCTTCACGAGTTTCTACGTCGCGCAGGCAGTCTGCACCGCGAGCCGCGCGGCGTTGATGAGCGGCTGCTACCCGAATCGCATCGGCCTCGCGGGCGCGCTCAATCACACCAGCCGCAACGGCATTCACCCCGACGAATGGCTGCTGCCCGAGCTGCTCAAGGCGCGCGGCTACGCGACCAGCTGCATCGGCAAATGGCACCTCGGCACCGTGCCCAGCCTGCGCGCGACGCGCCACGGCTTCGACGAATGGTTCGGCATCCCCTACTCGAACGACAACTCGAAGTATCACCCCGTGCTCGCCGCCGAGATGCCGCCGCTACCGCTGCACGACGGCGACAGGGTCGTGGAGCTCGACGCGGACCAAAGCCGGTTCACGCGGCGCTTCACCGAACGGGCGGTGCGCTTCATCGAGAGCAACGCCAAGCGGCCGTTCTTCCTCTACCTGCCGCACGTCATGCCGCATGTGCCGGTCTTCGCGTCCGAGAAGTTCAAGGGCCGCTCGAAGCGCGGCCTGTATGGCGACGCGGTGGAGGAACTCGACTGGTCCGCAGGTGAAATCCTCGCCGCGCTCGACCGCCTCAAGCTCGCGGACAACACGATCGTGATTTTCTTTTCCGACAACGGCGCATGGTTGAGCTACGGCGAGCACGCGGGAGCGAACACGCCGTTGCGCGAGGGCAAACTGACGGCGTTCGAGGGCGGTGTGCGCTCGCCGCTGCTCGTGCGCTGGCCCGGCAAAGTCCCGGCGGGCCGCGTGAGCGACGCGCCATGGATGTCCATCGACTGGCTGCCGACGCTGGCGGAACTCGCCGGCGGCAAACCGCCCGTGCTCAGGATTGACGGCGTGAGTGCGAAGCCGCTGCTGCTCGGCGAGCCGGGGGCGAAGCCGCCGCACGAGGCGCTGTTTTTTTACGCCGGTGATGAGTTGCACGCCGTCCGCAGCGGCGAGTGGAAGCTGCATTTCCCGCATCCGTATCTCACGACGGCGGGCGCGCCGGGCCGCGACGGCAAACCCTCGAACTGGGGCAAGGGCGCGCCGCGCTCCATCAAGGATTCGAGCATGGACGCCATTGCGAGCCGGCACGGGCAGCGCGTCGAGCGGCTGGAGCTGTCGCTCTTCAACCTCACCACCGACCCCGGCGAGACGAAGAACCTCGCGGTGCAGCAACCGGAGGTGGTCGCGCAACTCACGAAGCTCGCCGTGCCGATGCGCGCGGACTTGGGCGATTCGCTCACGGGCGTCAAGGGCACGGGCCGGCGCGCCGCCGGGACTGAGCCGGCGAACTGAGACTCGTCATCGCCGCAGACTTGCGCGCTGAGTCAGCTGGTCTTATCAAATCCCACGCTTGCCATGAAACGCATCACCCGCCGCTCCGCCTTGAAGTCCACCGCCGCCGGCCTGGGCGCGTTGGCCCTCGCCCGCTCCCCGCTCGCCGCGCAAAACGCCCCGCAGCCCTTCGGCGGGGAGTTTCCCAATCTGGAATCCCTCACCACCGGCGAGTGGTGGGCCAAGCCCAGCGCACCCAAGACGGCGCCCAAGAGCAACAAGCCCAAGGCCAGCCCGCCCGCCCCGCCGCCGCCGATGGACGTGCCGCGCGAGCAGGTCGTCGCCTTCGCGCTCTACACCCATCAGCACGGCGTGCTCAAGCTCACCGCCCAGCTCTTCCCGCTCAAACCCGGCGAACCCCGCGTCGCCCGGCTCGAATTGCAGCGCGGCGGGAAGTGGGCGGAGGCCGCGCGTGCCGAGGTGCTTTACCCCGGCTGGGACGCGCACTTTCGCATCGAGAAGTGGGACAACACGCAGGACGTGCCCTACCGTGTGCGCCACGGGGACCGCGCCGTGTTCGATGGGCTCATCCGCCGCGACCCGGTGGACAAGGAGGAGATCATCGTGGCGAACATGTCCTGCAACTCCAGCCGCACCGTCGGCGAGCGGGCGGAGATTGTCGCCAGCCTCAAACACCACAACCCGGACCTGCTGTTCTTCGGCGGCGACCAGACGTATCGCCACACGGAGCACACGGCGGGTTGGATCGAGTTCGGTCTCCAGTTCCGCGACGTGATGCGCGACCGCCCGACGGTGTCCATCCCCGACGACCACGATGTCGGGCACGGCAACGTGTGGGGCGAGGGCGGCAAGCGCTCGACCATTTCCGGCGATGCCGACGGCGGCTACCGCTACCCCGTCGCCTACGTGAACCAGGTGCATCGCCAGCAAGCTTGGAGCCTGCCCGACCCCGTGGACCCCGCGCCCATTGACCGCGGCGTGACCGTCCACTTCACCCGGCTCACCGTGGGTGGCGTGGACTTCGCCATCATCGAAGACCGCAAGTTCAAGACCGGCCCCGCCGGAAAAATCCCGCAGATGGGCCCGCGCCCCGACCATATCAACGACCCGAAATACGATCCCAAGACCATTGACCTGCCGGGCTTGCAACTGCTCGGCGCGCGACAGGAGCGATTCCTCGCCGACTGGTCCGCTGATTGGACCGGCGCGGAAATGAAATGCGTCTTGTCGCAGACCGCCTTCTGCGGCGCGGTGCACATGCACGGCGGGCGCCAGAGCCGATTGCTCGCGGACCTCGATTGCAACGGCTGGCCGCAAACGCCCCGCAACCGCGCGCTCGAACTCATCCGCCGCGCGTGGGCCGTCCATCTCTGCGGCGACCAGCATCTCGCCGTCGTGGTGAAGCACGGCATCCACGAGTTTGGCGATGGGCCCTACGGCTTCACCAGCCCCGCGCTCGTGAACACGATTTACGGCCGTTGGTGGCATCCGCTGGATGAAAAGCCCGGCCCGAACCCGGTGCCGAACAGCCCGCTGCCGTGGACCGGTGACTTCAAGGATGGCCTCGGCAACCGCCTCTCGATGCTGGCTTATGCCAACCCCGAGAACATTGCCGACGAAAAGCAACGCGCCGATGGCTACGGCCTGGCGCGCTTCAACAAACGCACGCGCATGATCACCTTCGAATGCTGGCCGCGCTTCAGCGACCCGCGGCAAGGCAACGCCGCGCAGTTTCCCGGCTGGCCCATCACGGTGGCGATGGACGCGAACGACGGCCGCAAAGTCGTCGGCTACCTGCCCGAACTCGTCTTCGCTGGCGGGGCGAATCCCGTCTTGCAAGTCATCGAGGAGCAGACCGGTGAAGTGCTCTACACGGTGCGCGCGCAGGGTGGACGCTTCCAGCCGCGTGTTTACCGCGCGGGCAGGCACACCGTGAAAATCGGCCGCAGCAAACCCACCGGGCAAACCCTCGCCGGCCTCGAGCCCAAACCCAAAACTGCCGCCGGTCAGCGTGCGGTGACTCTCTGACGCAATGAAACAAGTGCTTGTCCTCCTCGCGGCCACACTCACACCGTTCCTCGTCCACGCCGCGCCCGCCAAACCCAACGTCGTCATCATGCTCGTGGATGACATGGGCATCATGGACACGTCGGTGCCGTTCCTCACCGATGACGCCGGCAAGCCGAAGCGCTATCCCCTCAACGACTACTACC
>VHCN01000055.1 GCA_016871675.1 Verrucomicrobiota bacterium | reverse complement strand
CGCGACAGGCGAGGCGGTGCGCGGTTCGCTGGCGGCGAGTTCGACGCGCAGGCCGGCTTCGATTTGAAGCGAGGCGAGGGCTTGCTGCGGCGCGAGCGGCTTGGCGGTGGTCATCGCCGAGGTGTCGCGTGTGAGACCGTTCGCCGGGGCCACGGTTGCGGCAGCGCGTGATTTCGCGTGTTCGATTTCCTTCCCCTTCAACGGCAGCGTGGCGAGGCGTTCGTATAGGGCGCGAGCTTCGGCGGGCTTCTTCGCAGCGAGCAGTTCGTCGGCGCGTTTGAGCATGGCGGGCGCGGGCTCGACCCAGTCGCGCTTGGCGAGCGACTCGCGGGACTTCGCGATTTCCTCGTCGTTAAGCCAGAAGCTGCTGTTGCCGCTGGACATGAGGTTGGTGACGTTCTGCCGGTGCGGCAGCGTGAAGGCGTGGCCGAGTTCGTGCGAACTCACGCGCGGGATGGGCTCGTCCATGCCGCCCTCGACGGGGCGCAGCGATGCGGTGTCCTTCACAAAGATGCCCTGCGCGCTGAAGTAGATGCCGTTCGGCCGGAGCTTCTTTGTGTAGTAGAGGTTGAAGGCGTTCGTCGCGATGGAGTGGGTCGGGCGCAAGCCGAGGAGCGTGGCGCGCTCCTGCGTCGGGAGTTTCGCCCAGAAGTCCTCCGTGTTCAGCGCGGGCTCCAAGCGCAGCGACTCGATGTAGAAGTGCACGCCCGCCTGCGCCCAGATGCGGTTCATCTTGGGCAGGATGCGCGCGATGTCGTTCGTCGTGAGCGTGGTGTGGACGTCCGGCGCGTTCGTGGCGGTCAGCAGGTGGAAGCGCAGCGGGACGAGGAGGAAGTCGGCGAATCCGAAGTTGTTCGTGGACTGCGCGCAGACCGTGGAGGCCAGCAGAAGCATCGTCGTGCAGCACGCAACTTGCAAAAACGCGCGCCGACACCATCCGCGAAGGGCTTTCATCGCCGCGCAGTCTGCTCACTCCCGCGTGGCGAAGCCAAACAGAAAATGCGCGCCGCTTGCGCGGACCGTGGCGGCGAAACCGTGTCGCGCGAGGGTCGCGGTGAACGCGGCGGGCTCGTAATAGACCTTTACGACTCGGAACTCGCGCCCGTCGGAGAGCTTGCGCACGCGCACGCCGGTCTCGACCGCGGGACGGTCGTGGTCTTTCGCCATCGAGGTGCTTTCGTTGAGCGAGTCCACGAAGAAGAGCCGGCCCCCGGCGCGCGTCGCGCGGCGGAGCTTGTCGAGGAAGGCGTCGAGCTTGTCGGCGGGCACGTGCGAGAGCCAGAAGCAGCAGGCAACAAGGTCGAACGCGCGCCCGGGCTCCCACGCGAAGACGTCGGCTTGAATGTAATCCACGCGCGGCGAGCCAAGTTTTCGGCGGTTGAGTTCGAGGACTTCCGGCGAGGCGTCGAGCGCGGTGACGTGCGAGCTGATGGCGAGGAGTTGTTCGGTCCAGATGCCGGTGCCGCACGCGAGTTCGAGCGTTTCTTCAAAGGGGCCGAGCGAGTGGAGTTCGCGGCGGACGAGCGCGGCTTCGTCGAACCAGCGCTGGTTGAGTTCCGTGCCCCAATCGTATCGGCCGCGGCGGAACCACCAGTCGTCATACTCGCCCGCGCGGGCGCGGTAGTAGGCGGCTTGCTCGGAGAGGAGCGAGTCGGGCGCGGCTCCAGACATCACTTCCCCCTCCAACCGGGCCCGCGCACGAAGCGACCCGGCTTGGCTCCCGTGTGTTCACCGTCCTTGAGCACCTGAACGCCGTTGACGAACACGTGATGCACGCCGGTCGCGAGCTGATGCGGCTTCTCGTAGGTTGCGTGGTCCTGGATCGTCGCCGGGTCGAAGACGACGACGTCGGCGAAGTAACCCGGTGCGAGGCGGCCGCGCTGCTTGAGGCTGAGATTTTCCGCCGGGAACGAGGTGAGCCGGCGCACGGCTTCCTCGATCGGGATGATCTTCTCGTCGCGCACGTATTTGCCAAGCAACCGCGCGAAGCTGCCGTAAGCGCGCGGATGCGGGTTTGACTTGAGGAAGACGCCCTCAGGGGCCATGGACGGTGAGTCGGAACAGAAGCTCACCCACGGCAGCGCGATCTGCTTCTTCACGTTCTCCTCGCTCATGAGGAAGTAAACCGTGCCGACGCGCGAGCCGTCCTCGATGACGAGGTCCATCGCGGTTTCCTCGGGGGACTTGCCGAACATGCGCGCGACCTCGGCGAGCGACTTGCCGGTGAGCGGCTTCAACTTCTCGCTGCGGAAGCCGACGAGCAGCACCTTTTCCGGCGAACCGGCCGCGAGGTAAAGGCTCTCCCACTTGTCGGTGGCCGTCATCATTTCGAGGCGGACGCGCTCGCGGATTTCCGGATGTCGAAGGCGCTTGGCCCACTGGTTGTAGCCGCCTTCCTGCACCCACGGCGGCATGGCGGCGTCGAGTCCGGTCGCGCCCGCGGTGTAAAGATACATGTCGGCGGTGATGCGCAGGCCGAGCTTGCGGGCGGCTTCGATGACGGCGATGGCGCCGTCCATCTTGTGCCAGTTGGCCTGCCCGGCGGCCTTGAGGTGGTAGACTTCGGCCGGAATATTCGCCTCGCGCGCGATGGTGATGAGTTCGCCGAGGGCCTCGCGAAACGTGTTCGCCTCGCTGCGCAGGTGCGAGATGTAGATGCCGCCGTGGCGCGCGGCCTCCTTGCAAAGCGCGATCAGTTCGGGCGTCTTCGCATAGAAGGCCGGCGCGTAGATGAGCGACGAGCCGACGCCGAGCGCGCCTTCCTCCATCGCCTGGCGGACGAGAAACTTCATGCGCTCCAGCTCCTGCGGCGCGGGCGGGCGGTCCGCGTAGCCGAGTTCGTGGATGCGGACAGTGGTCGCGCCGACGAACGAGGCGACGTTGCAGGAGACGCCGCGTTTCTCGAGGTGCGCGAGATACTGGCCGAGCGTGGTCCACGGGATGTCGAACTTGAGGTCACCCTGCGAGTCGCGCATGTCCTTCTTCATCGCGGCGTTGAGCGGACCCATGGATTCGCCCTCGCCCATCACTTCGAGCGTGACGCCCTGTTTGATTTCGCTGAGGGATCGGCCGTCGTGCAGAAGCGATTCCGTCGCCCAGCTCAGCATGTTGATGAAGCCGGGCGCGACAGCCAGGCCCTTTACGTCCAGCTCGCGCCCGGCCGCGCCCGATGGGATTTGCCCGACGGCCACGATCCGGTCGCCGCGCACGCCGACATCGCCCACGAACGGTTTGCCACCGCTGCCGTCGTAGATCGTGCCGTTCCGGAGGATGAGGTCGTAGTGAGACGGCAAAATCTGGGGCGCGGTCATGCAGGAAGCGAGCACGGTGGCGGCAATCGCCGAGGCCAGTGGGATGCGCATGGGTTCATTTGCTCCCGAACTGCCGCCAGCGCAAGCCTTGAACTGGCCGTGCCGAAGAGCGCTGCTTTCGGGTTGAATTCACCTGTCGCTGTCCGGTCTAATTCCGCCATGCGAAACTGTCTACTCCCGCTCGTCGGCTTGGCCTTGATCTCGGCTGGTTCCCTGCCCGCGGCTTCGAACTGGCCGCAGTTCCGCGGTCCGAACGGCGACGGGCACAGCGACGCGAAGGGATTGCCTGTGTCTTTTTCCGAGACGGAGAAGTTGAAATGGAAGACGGCGATCCACGACAAGGGCTGGTCGTCGCCGGTGATCTGGGGCGACCAAATCTGGCTGACGACGGCGACGGACGTTGGCGACGCGCTGTTCGCGGTGTGCCTCGACAAGAAGACGGGGAAGATCCTCCACGACGTGAAGGTGTTCACGGCGAGCCAGACGAACCTGTGGCAGAAATACAACAGCTATGCCTCGCCAACGCCGGTGATCGAGGAGGGGCGCGTTTACGTCACATTCGGCGAGGCCGGCACGGCCTGCCTCGACACGAAGACGGCGAAGGTGCTGTGGGAACGGCGCGACTTGAAGTGCGACCACTTCCGGGGCGCGGGATCGTCGCCGATTCTCCACAAGAACCTGCTCATCCTGAACAACGACGGCGTGGACTTGCACTACGTCGTCGCGCTCGACAAGCAAACCGGCAAAACCGTGTGGAAGACAGATCGATCCGTTGACTATCAGGATTTGGATGCGTTGACGAAGAAGCCCAAGTTGGGCGGCGACTTGCGGAAGGCCTACGGAACCTGCCAGATCGCGAGCATCTCGGGCCGGGACGTGGTCCTGAGCATCGGCGCGATGGCCCTGTATGCCTACGACCCGATGTCCGGGAAGGAATTGTGGCGCGTCGAGCACATCGGCGGGCACTCGACGGGCGGGCGGCCGTTGCTCGGACACGACCTGGTCTATCACACGGCGGGATTCGGCAAGGCCGAGTTGTTCGCCACGAAGCCGCCCCCGCTCAAATCCTGGGGTGGCAGCGTGCTCGACGCCACGCGCACGCCGGACCCCGACCCGGACAAGCCGCAACTCGCGTGGCGCGTCAGCAAATACGTGCCGTCGTCGCACTCGCCGCTGCTCGTCGGCGACTTGATCTTCATGGTGGACAACAAGGGGCTTGCGAGCTGCGTCGAGGCGAAAACCGGCAAGCCCGTGTGGGACGCCAAGCCGTTCGACGCGGCGCCCGCGGTCTATTCCTCCCCGATGTATGCCGAGGGCCGGATCTACGCGGCCGACAAGGCCACGAAGGGCCGCGTCGCGGTCTTCAAGGCCGGACGCGAATTCGAGCGCCTCGCGCTGAACGAACTCGACAGCGAAATCAACGCGTCGCCGGTCGCGCTCGGCAAGTCGCTCTACATCCGCACCGCAAAGTTTCTCTACTGTTTCGAGAATTGACGAGCCGTCCTGTGCCGGTCGCGGACCGGCAACCCGGCCCGCGGCGGTTTCCAACCTCACACGCAGCCATGACGACCTACACTTACGAGACGATCCCAAAGAAGAAGGGCCAGAAGCCGCGCCGCTTCGAGGTGCAGCAGAATATGAGCGACCCGCCGTTGACGAAAGATCCGGAAACGGGCCTGGCTGTGAAGCGCGTGATCACCGGCGGCAGCGGAAACTGCTTCCGGGGATTGAGCATCCTCTCGATGAACCGTCCGAAGCGCCGGGGTTGATCGGCCGGTCTCCTGGCCGGGATGGTCGCGGGAGTCGGGCGCCTCGTGCAGATCGGGAAATCGGCCCGCCGTCCCGCCTATTTCGCCGCGGTCAACTTCGCCGCAGGGTCCGCTTTGAATTGGAACGGCTTGCCGCCGAGGATTTGGTCCGAGGTGACCGTCGGGCAGATGTATTTCTCCACATGCTCGATGTAGAGCGCGGTGCCCTTGTAGTGATCCACGAACGGCCAGCGCGCGGGGTTATACATCGAGTCCGTCATGTCGCGCATCAGCACCACGTTTTTCCCATTCTTCGCCAGTTGTCGCAACCCGAATGGCCGGCCGGACACGCACATGTTCACGTGCACGCCGACGAGGATTACGTTCTTGATGCCGCGCTGTTCGAGCAGGTTCCACGTCTCGACGCCGGAATCGGTGATGGCGTCCTCGGCTCGAATCTTCAGCACGTCGTATTGTCGCGTCCACGGCGCGCGCGGATTCAGTCCCTTCGCCTTGAGTTCATCCGCCCATCGGGCGTGTTCGATGGGATCATCGTCCTCGCCGCCGTCAGACTGGTCGATGGGGTAACGCCCCTGTTCTTCCGCGGGGATTTGTTTGCACCAAACACCGATTTCTTGCGGCAGGTTTGCCGCCTTGGGCGCGGCCTTTGCGCGCTCGCGGGCGGGGTGGCCTTCGTAGGGTTTCATGCAACCGCTCGGCGCATGGATGATGAAGACGCCCTCGGCGCGGGCCTTGACAAGCAGGTCGTTCATGCGCGGCGCCATCTCCTCGACGCGCCGCACGGCGTTGAGGCAATGGTGCAGGTCCCACATGTCGCAGACGATGATGGCCGTGTGCTTGGGCACCCAGAGCTCGGGCCTTTGCGTGACGGTGAACTCGCCGGAGCCCGGCTTGCTCTCCGAGCGCCGCTGGGTCGTGATTTTGAGATCGGCGGCGGAACTGAGTGACGTCGCGAGGGCGAGCAGGCTGCAAAGCGCGAGGCGGACGAAGTGCCGGCGTGGAAAGAACGAGGCGGGCTTCATGGCCGGAGCCTATCAACTCGAACCGGCCTGCGAAGTGAAAAGTTTGGTCCGCCGCCCGATTACCGGCCTCCGCCATACCGCCGCAGCGCCTCGGCCACGGACGGGAACGCGATTTCCGAGAGGACGACTTCCTCGGGCGCGACCCAGACGATGCTTTCGACTTCGTCCGGCGCGGCTTTGGCGCCCGTGGTGTCCACCTTGACGAGGAAAAACAGGTCGAGCACTTGATACGTCACGTCGCGATACGTGTATTCGTTCGGCAGGGAGCAGAAGAACTCGACGGAAGTCACGCGGAGCCCGACTTCCTCGAGGACTTCGCGGCGCAGTCCGCTCTCGGCCGACTCGCCGAAATCCACGAACCCGCCCGGCAGCGAAAGCGCTCCCTTGCGAGGTTCACGTGCGCGGCGCACGAGCAGCAGGCGGCCATCCTCGCGCTGGACGATCGCCGCGGTGGCAACGGCGGGATTGAAGTAAAACGTGAACCCGCACGCGCTGCAGCGGAGCGGAAGCTCGCGTACGAGGTCGAGCGCGGCGCCGCACTTGGGGCAATGGCGGAAATGCTCCGGCGCGTTCACGGCAGTGGTCCGGCGCCGGCGCTGCGCTTGGCCTGTTTGACCTGCTGCGCCTCGGGCTTCGAGGAATAGAACTTGTCGAGCGGATAGCACCCGCTCACGAGCCCGTTGCGCGGCGCGGTCGTGCAGTCGCTGAACGTCCGGCAAATGTTCCGGGTCTGCAGGACGCCGGTCTGGGCCACGTCCACCGGCAGCGTCGGATACGAGAGCGTGATGCGACCGAGCCCGACCAGGTCCGTCCAGCCATGGCGCACGGCGAACTGGGCGACGTGCGGCAGGAATTCCTGGAGGTAACTGTAGGCCGTGCCGACCAGCACGGGACCTTCGCGACGATGCGCCTTGAGTTGTCGCACGGCGTGGATCTGCCGCGCCACGTCAATCAACGGATCGTGGGCCGGCTGGTATCCGTCGCTCGGCGGATATGCCGCGGGCCGCTGGATGTGCGGCGCGTAGTAGGGCGACCCGGCGCTCACGTTCAGGATCTTCACGCCCACTTCCGTGCAGAGGTCGAGGAATCGAAATGCCTCGGTCAGGTCGGGCTGGGTCGGGTCGGACTCGTTCACGCCGAAGCCGTAGCGGTAGGGCAAGCAGTGCGAGAAATCCTCCGGGATTCCGGGCCCGAGACGACCCGGGCTTGACGCGGCGGGGTCGGGCCGGTGCGGGACGACATCGAAACAACTCACGCGAACGCCGAGGTCGACCGGCAGCCGCTCGGCGCGGATCCCTTGGGCAATCTCGCGCAGGATGCGCGTGCGATTCTCGAAGCTCCCGCCGAACGGGCCGGGCCGCGTGTGCGCGCCGAGGAACTCGTGCAGCAGGTAGCCGTGACAGTGCTTCAAGTCCACGAAGTCCGCGCCCGCCGCCGCCGCGAGTCGCGCCGCCGCCACGTAGTCGCCGATGAGTGCGCGCACTTCGTCATCCGTGAGCACCTGCGCGTCGCTCGTCACGCCGAACTTGCGGTCGAGGATCGGATGCCGGTAAGCCACGCGCGGCTCGTTGCGGAACTTGTCGTTTGGCTTGCAGAAACGGCCGGAGTGCGTGAGCTGGAAGCCGATCACAAGGTCGTCCGTGGTGCCGTGGCGCCCGCGGTGGGATCGCTTCAGGAGGGTGACGAGTTCCGTGATTCCGGCGAGGTTCGCCGCGTTGAGAATGAGCTGGTTTGGGTTCGCGCGTCCGTCGGGGCGGACGGCCATCGCCTCGCCGCCGCAAATGAGTTTGGCGCCGCTTTCGCCGAACCGCTGCCAGCGACGGCGCACTTCGTCGGTCACGCCGCCGGACGTCGTGGCATCCCAGCCTTCCATCGGCTGGATCGCCCAGCGGTTGCCGATGGCCTTGCCACTGACCGTCACGCCTGCGACGGGCGCGACGAGGGGCGACGTGGATTGTGTCGCGATGGAATCTTCGCACGGAAGTTCAATTCCGAGCGACGCCACATGGCGACGGAATTCCTCCACGGACTTGAGCGATGGGATGCGGACGAGTTTGAAAGGCCCGGGCATGGCGAGCAATGCGCGGCGATGACAACAAAGGGCGACGGATGGGTCAAGCGATCGTCGGGAGAATGTCGCGCCGGCGAGCGCCAAGTTTCAATCCTGCCCGTCATCGAATAGTCCCCCGCATCCAATTCCTCCGGCGCCGTGAGCGCGCCGAGCGGGAGATTTACGAGGGCACGGTTTGACACGGTTGTGCTCCCGCGATTGAATCGCGCACCTCCACTGCGAGGCGGATATGAAGTCTCTCATGCCACTCCCCGTGCTGCTCATCCTGCTCGCCTCGACCGCGCCCGGCGCGCCCGCGAAGCCCAACATCGTTGTCATCCTCGCCGATGACCTTGGCCAGGGCGACCTCGGTTGTTACGGCAATCGCACGTTCAAGACGCCGCACCTCGACCGCATGGCCGCCGAGGGCGCGCGGTTTACTCACTTCAGCGCGCCGATGGCCTTTTGCGCGCCGACGCGCGCCGCGCTTCTGACGGGGCGCTACCCTTTCCGCTCCGGCATGAACGGCAACCCTGCGCCCGACGGCGGCCCGGCCGCCGACGCGATGGCGCTCTCGAAGGACGAAGTGCTCCTCCCGCAACTCCTCAAGCGCGCCGGTTACGCCACCGGCATGGTCGGCAAGTGGCACCTCGGCCACAAATCCCCCGACACGCTCCCGACGGGCCGCGGCTTCGACGAATACCTTGGCATCCCTTACAGCAACGACATGCGTCCGGTGAAGCTCCTCGACGGCACGAACGTCGTCGAGTATCCGGTCACGCAGGCCACGCTCACCCGGCGCACCACGCAGCGCGCACTGGACTTCATCGAGCGCAACAAGACCCGCCCGTTCTTCCTCTACTTCGCGCAAGTCATGCCGCACAAACCGCTCGCCACGACCGAGCAGTATTACAAGAAGAGCGGCGCCGGCCTCTACGGCGACGTGCTCGCCGACCTCGACCAAAGTGTGGGCGACGTGCTCGCCAAGCTCAAATCCGCCGGCGTGGACCACCGCACGCTCGTCATCTTCACCAGCGACAACGGGCCGTGGTTTGGCGGCAGCACCGGCGGGTTGCGCGGAATGAAGGGCAGCAGTTTCGAAGGCGGCTACCGCGTCCCCTGCATCGCCCGCTGGCCCGAGGTGTTGCCCTCGCCGCGCCTTCGCACCGAACCCGGCGTGATGATGGACATCTTTGCCACCGTGCTCGCCGCCGCAGGCGTGCCCCCGCCCGCGGACCGCGTGATAGACGGCGTCAACCTCCTGCCGCGGCCCGACATGGCTCATCCACTCGAGCGCCAACATGTCTTCGGCCAGCAAGGCCCCCGGCTTGCGACCGTGCGCGACGCGCGCTGGAAACTTCACGTGCTCGCGCCGCGCGACAACTTCATGGCCCTCCACAAGCCCGGCGAACGCTGGACGGACCCGCGCGGCCCGGACGGCTTCACCATCCTTGCGCCCTACGAGCAATACCAACCCGCAGACCAT
Source organism: Verrucomicrobiota bacterium (assembly GCA_016871675.1). Taxonomy (NCBI): domain Bacteria; kingdom Pseudomonadati; phylum Verrucomicrobiota; species Verrucomicrobiota bacterium. The sequence goes on along the minus strand of VHCN01000055.1, from coordinate 13,432 downwards.
CCCGGCTTGCGCACCGGCGATGAGCCCGTGCCAATGATGCTCTTCGACCTCCAAGCCGACCCCGGCGAGCAGAAGAACGTGGCCGCGCAGCACCCCGATGTCGTCGCGCGCCTGAAGAAGGCGTTCGACGAGATGAACGCGCAAGTCCCGCCCCCGTCCGCGCCGCCTGCGAAGGCGAAGGCGAAACAGCCGGTTGAAGAGCATTGAGCCCCGCCCGCGAAGTCATTGCCACGAGCTTGCCGGTTGCACATTCCAGAGCCGTGGTGGTAACGTCCGCCTCCATGAAATCCACCGCCGCCTCCCGCCGTGAGTTCCTGCGACTGACTTCCACCACCGCCGCCGCCGCGCTCATGCCCGCAGGCCTTTGGGCTGCGGACGGCAAGAAACGCAACCTCAAGAAGGCCATCATGTGGGGAACCGTCGGCGTGAAGGGCACCGTGATGGAGAAGATGAAAGCCGTGAAGGCGGCGGGCTTCGAGGGCGTGGAACCGAACAGCCACATGAACCGCGACGAGGTGCTCGCCGCGATGAAGGAAACCGGCCTCAAGGCCGCGAGTGTCTGCTGCGGCACGCACTGGCAGCTTACCCTCTCGCATCCGAGCGAGGAGACGCGGGCGAAAGGCCTCGAGGGTTTGCTGCAATCGCTGCGCGACGCGCAGGCTTACGGCGCAACCTCCGTGCTGCTCGTGCCCGGGGTTGCGCGCGGCGGCGTGACTTACGACGAGTGCTTCGCGCGCTCCGTCGAGCAGATCAAGAAGGCCATCCCGACGGCGAAGGAATGCGGCGTGAAGATCGCCATCGAGAACGTGTGGAACGACTTCATCACCACACCGAAGCAGGCGGACGATTACCTGAAGGCGATCAACAGCGAGTGGGTCGGCTGGCACTTCGACATCGGCAACGTCGGCCGCTACAGCCCGGCCGAGGAGTGGATTCCCGTGCTCGGCAAGCGCATTCTCAAGCTGCACATCAAGGAATTCAACACCAAGGCCATGGAGCCGAACAATCCGGGAAAGGGGTTCGCCGCGAAGTTCCTCGAAGGCACCAACAACTGGCCTGCGATCATGGCCGCCCTCGACAAGACCGGCTACGAAGGCTGGGGCATTTCCGAACAAGGCGGCGGCGGCACGCCGGAAGGCTTGAAGGACCTGTCCGACCGGATGACGAAGATTTTTGCGAGCTGACCCCGCCCGTTCAGGCCAGGAGCTTCCGCGGATCCACCGCGGCGATGATCGCGCTGACCGATGCCTGGTTGAAACCCTTGTAGCCGCCCTTGCGCTGGAGGTTTTCGAGGTGGCTCCCGACCGCGCCGTTCGCGACGAACTCATCGCACTGCTCGCGCGTGATCAATCCGGAGTCGGCCAGCCGCCCGGCGCGTTCGCGGCGCACCGGCCACCGCTCGCCCTCCGTGAAGGCCTGCCATAAAAACCCAAGGTCGCTGAACGGCTTCATGGTTTTCACGCCGAGCGCTCCGAGCTGCTGTTGAAGGAGCGCGTGGTCGAAGCGCGCTTCGAGATGGTGCATCCCCGCCTCGAGCAGACTGTCGCCGTGCAGCGCCGTCCACAAGCCGACGGTTCCGAGCGAGCTCGTTTCCGGAAGCGCGACACGCGAGAAATCCACCTCGCGCTCACCGGGCAGCAAGTCCACATCGCAGAAACAAACGATGGGCTCGACCGGGTGCTCCATGATCTGCGCGCCCCAGCCCGCGTCGTGCCCGGCGTGATAGCGCTCGCGCCGCTCGAATCCGAGCAGCTCCATGATCCGCATCACCGACAGGAAATGCCGTCGTGAACAGCGCGGCGTGTGGTGGTCGTGGTTCGCCCAGCCTAGACCGAGATCATCCTGCCGGCGCTTTTGAATCCGCGCCGCGCGGTTTCGGCCCTGCCAGAAGGCGCGCTCGGCTTCCCAGAAGAAGTGCGCTGCAAGGTCGCAGCCGACCATCCGCACGACGCGCTCGACGAGCCGGAGGGTGCGGTGGAAACCGACTGCATCGTCATCGAACCGGCGCCGCCGTGTGTGCAGCAGTTCGCGGGCGACCAGTGTCAGTTCGAGCTCGCGCGGCCCGAAGTCCTGCCGCTCGAAACCGCGATAGCCGCGGCGCTCGACTGCCTCGAGCGCGCAGCCGTTCTCGGTGCACACCTCCACGGTCCGGTAGCGCGACCACGGCGCGCCGGTCGCTTCGGCGTGCAACCCGTGCGCGAGGATGAAGTCCACGACGGACTCGACGCGTAGCGCGAGCTTGCACGGCGGTCCGCTGCCGGTGTCGCCGGTGAAGATGCGAATCGCCGGAAGCATCGCGCGGGGGTGTCGGTGCGTCCACAAGTCCGGCTCAGCCTTGGACCGCGGCTCCTCCACGTAACCCGCGCGCACCAGCGCCTCCTCGTGACCCGATGGCACGACGAGGTGGTCCACCCAGTCCATCAGCAGCGTGCCCGTCTCGTCGCGCATCCGGTGCGCGAGGGTCGCGGCGAAACGGTTGCGCGCGCAGGATTCGTCGAGGAATCGCAGCGCCAAGCGCTCAGCCTCGTAGCAAAGCGGCCAGTCGAATTGACGTTCACGCTCGGGTTGGATGGCGTCGCTCATGACTCGTCGTGTGCCGGTGTGTCAGCCGCCGCCGAACTCAATCCCCTGCGCGAGCGGGAGTTCGTCGGAATAGTTGACGGCGCTCGTCTGCCGGCGCATGTAGGCCTTCCACGAATCGCTGCCGCTCTCGCGTCCGCCGCCGGTGGCCTTTTCGCCGCCGAATGCGCCGCCGATCTCCGCCCCGCTCGTGCCGCAATTGATGTTGGCAAGCCCGCAGTCGCTCCCGCACGCGCTCAGGAATTGCTCCGCCTCGCGCTGGTCGCGCGTGAAGCACGCCGAACTCAAGCCTTGCGGCACGGCGTTGTTCATCGCGAGCGCGTCCGCGAAGTTCTCGTAACGCATCAAGTAGAGCAGCGGGCCAAACGTCTCCTCCTGCACGATGGGAAGCCCGTTGTCCGCGACGGCGATGCAGGGCGTCACGTAACAGCCGCCCGCGAAGCCGCGACCGCGGAGTGGTTCGCCGCCGCACAGCACCTCGCCGCCCTGCCGCTTGAGCCGGGCGATGGCTGTCTGCACATCCGCCACGGCGGCTGCGTCCACGAGCGGCCCCATCACTGTGCGGCGATCGAGAGGGTCGCCGATGCGAAGGGATCGATACGCCGCGAGCAGCCGGTCGCGCACGTCCGCGAATCTCGAAGCGTGAAGGATGACGCGGCGTGTGGACGTGCAGCGCTGGCCCGCGGTGCCGATGGCGCCGAAGAAGATCGCGCGCACCGCCAGGTCGGGATCCGCCGACGGTGCGACGATCACCGCGTTGTTGCCGCCGAGTTCGAGAAGCGTGCGGCCAAATCTCGCCCCGACCTTCGCCGCGATCGTCCCGCCCATCCGACAGGAGCCGGTGGCCGAAATCAACGGCGCGCGTTTGTCCTCGAGAAGCGCATCGCCCGCGACCTCCGGGCTGCCGACAACAAGGCCGAAGATGGCGGGATTCGCGCCGGTGCCGTGACAGACCGTTTCCGCGATGCGGGTCACTGCAATGGCGGTGAGCGGTGTCTTTGATGATGGCTTCCAGACCACGGCATCGCCGCAGACGGACGCGAGTGCGGCGTTCCACGACCACACGGCGGCGGGGAAATTGAATGCGGTGATCACGCCGACGACGCCGAGCGGATGCCATTGCTCCATGAGCCGGTGGCCGCGTCGCTCGCTGGGCATCGTGAGCCCGTGAAGCTGCCGCGAGAGCCCGGTGGCGAAGTCGCAGATGTCGATCATTTCCTGCACTTCGCCCTCGGCCTCGCCGATGAGCTTGCCGGTCTCGAGTGTCACGAGACGGGCAAGCGCGGACTTCCGGCGGCGGAACGCCTCGCCGAGTTGCCGCACAGTCTCGCCACGCACCGGCGCCGGCGTGGAGCGCCACTCGAGAAAGGCCTCGTGCGCGAAACCGACCGCGGCTCGCGCCTCGGCGCGCGTCGCATGCCGGACGCGCGCGAGGACGCGGCCGTCAATCGGGGAACATTTCGCCACGCATTCGCCACAACCGCGCCAACCGCCGTCGAACACACCCGGACTGACCGGCTTGAGGCCGAGCGCGCGGAGGTCAGAGTGCATGGGAGGTTTGTAACACGAAACCTCCGCGCGCGAAAGCGCCGCTCGCCGGGCTTTCGCGGTTGACGCCTGCCGCGGCCTGGATTGCACTCGCGGGATGAGACCCGATTCGAATCCGGCCGCGGCGCCCCGACATTCATGGAACCGTGGCGCCGTGCTTGCGGTGGTGGCCGCGACTGCGGCGGTGGCCGCGCGGGCGGACGTGAAGCTGCCTGCAATGTTCAGCGACAACATGGTGCTGCAACAGGGCGTGCCAGTGACCGTGTGGGGCCTCGCGGACGAGGGTGAGCAGGTCACGGTGGAATTCGCGGGTCAGAAGGTCACCGCCACTGCGTTTCGAAAGCTGCCGAATCCACTGGGCCGCTGGTCCCTCAAGCTCGCGCCGCTCAAGGCCAGCGCGACGCCGGGGTCGTTCGTCGTGCAGGGCCGCAACCGCATCGAGCGCAAGAACGTCCTCGTCGGCGAAGTGTGGCTTTGCTCGGGGCAATCCAACATGGAGTTCGGCCTCCGTGGTGCGCACGAGGCGCAGGCGGACATTGATGCCGCGACGAACTCGCTCATCCGCCTCCTCACCGTGCAGCGCGTGAAGGCGGCCACGCCCGCGGATGACGCGAAGACGTCCGGCTGGCAGGCGTGCTCGCCGTCGGCGGCGTCGGGCTTCTCCGCGGTGGCGTATTACTTCGGGCGTGACTTGCAAAAAGCGCTCGGCGTCCCTGTCGGCCTCATCCACAGCGCCTGGGGCGGGACGCCTGCGGAAGCGTGGACCAGCGCCGCCGCGCTCAGCGGCCATCCGGTGCTCAAGCTTGATTTCGTGGACCGTATCTCAACCCTGCGCGGCGCGCACGCCGCCGCGCTGAACCACTTCAACAAGGAGACCGAGGAACTGAAGAAGCAGGGCAAGAAGCAGTCCGCGCCCGCCCCGAAGGCGCCGGCGCTGCCCGCGTGGCTCGGCGCGGAACTTTACAACGGCATGATCGCGCCGATCATTCCCTACGGCATCAAGGGCGCAATCTGGTATCAGGGTGAATCAAACGTGGGCCGCGACCGCCAGTATCGCACGCTCTTCGCCGAGATGATCAAGGGCTGGCGCGCTGATTGGGACCTCGGCGATTTCCCGTTCCTCGCCGTGCAACTCGCGCCGTTCGACAAGGGCAGGAAGCGAACCCTCGATGAAATTACGGCCTCGCCCGACGACAGCGACTGGGCGCGACTCCGCGAGGCGCAGGTGCAGGCGGTGCAGTCGCTGCCGAAGGCCGGCCTCGCCGTCATCACCGACGCGGGCGACAAGGACGACATCCATCCCTCGAAGAAGAAGCCGGCCGGCGAACGCCTCGCGCTCGCGGCGCGGTCCATCGCCTACGGCGAAAAGCTCGTGGCGTCCGGGCCGACGATGCAGTCGAGCGCCGTGCAGGGCGGCAAAATCGTCGTGACGTTCGACCATGCGGGCGCCGGCCTCGACGCGCGCGGCGGCAAGCTCACGGGCTTCGCGGTGTGCGGCGAGGACAAGAAGTTTGTCTGGGCCGATGCGGAAATCACGGCGCCGAACACGATCGCGGTGAGCGCCGCCGCCGTGCCGAAACCCGTGGCAGTGAGATTCGGCTGGGCCGACTTCCCCGTGGTCAATCTGTTCAACAAGGAGGGACTCCCCGCGGTGCCGTTCCGATCGGACACCTTTTCGGTCGCGACGCCGGCGGCTCCGACGGCGAAGAAGAAGTGATTCGCAGGCCGCCCACCGGGCGCCGCCGGGGCCTCGTGAACCACGGATTGGACCGCTTGTCCGCGGGCTTGCCGACCGCAACCAAAGGGCTACCGTGCGCCCATGTGGACTGCCCGCGCATGGCTTGCGGCCGGCCTGTTGCTGGCCGGAGTCCCCGCGCTCGCGGCGGCGGAGTCCTTCACCATCGCGACGTTTAACGTCGAGAATTATCTCCACGCCGAACTCGCGGGCCGGAAGGCGAAGCCAGCGGAGGCGAAGGCGCGCGTGGCCGACACGCTGGTCGAGTTGCGCGCCGACGTGCTCGCGCTGCAGGAGGTGGGCTGCACCAATGCGCTGCTTGAGTTGCGCGCCCGGTTGCGCGCGCGCGGCCTTGATTACCCGCACTGGGAGCACGTCACGGGCGCCGACACAAACATCCACGTCGCCGTGCTCAGCCGGTTCCCGTTCGTGTCACGCCTCCCGCACACCAACGAGCAGTTCCTGCTGGATGGCCGGCGGTTTTCGGTTTCCCGCGGTTTCGCCGAGGTCGTGGTGCGGGTGAACGAGCGCTACCGGTTCACCCTGCTCGCGGCGCACTTGAAGTCCAAGCGCCCGGTGCCCGGTGCAAACGAAGCCGACCTGCGCCTGCACGAGGCGCAGTTGCTTCGCGAGAAAGTTGACGCGCGCATGAAGTCCGATCCAAACGTGAACCTCGTCGTGCTCGGCGACCTCAACGACACGCGCACGTCGAAGCCCATTCGCGCCGTCGTCGGCCGCGGGCAATCAGAGCTTGTTGACACCCGGCCGACCGAGCGCGGCCCCGGCGCCGTGGGCTCGCAAGTCGCGGCCACCGGGACAAACGCGGTCGCGTGGACTTACTTTTACAATCGCGAGGAAACCTACAGCCGCTTCGACTACGTGCTGTTGAGCCGCGCCATGGCGAACGAGTGGGACAAGGTGCGGTCGTTTGTGCTCGCGCTGCCTTACTGGGCCGAGGCGTCTGACCACCGGCCCGTGCTCGTCACGATCCTGGCTGCGGACAAGTAGCCAAGTTGCGGCTCGCCCTCGGGGGCGATTGATGGTTAATCACGGCGCGGAAATCGATCACGCAAGCCCGCGAATGGACCTCCACGACGAACTTCTGGACGCGACACTCCGCGAACTTGAGGCGATGAAGGCGGCGGGCGTCCGCTTCGTGCCGGTGTCGCGCGAGTCGCTCGCCGCGCTCCCGGTGCCCGGCGCGGCACGCAAGGCTGCGGAGCGCACAGGCGCAGTGCGGACGCGCGCGACCGTGGAGGCGCGGCCGTATGCATCCGCTGCGGCCCCCGTCCACCCGGTGCCCGCGCTTCCTGTTTCACCCGCGCCATCACCACGGGGCGCGCAAGTGAGGCCGCCCGCCCCTGCCGACCGGCCGGCCGCGCTGGCGGCGCTCCGGGAGCGCGCGGTCGTGTGCGCGAAATGTCCGCACCTCGTCACGTCGCGCAAACAGGTCGTGTTCGGGGTCGGCAATCCGGCGGCGGAGCTGATGTTCGTCGGCGAGGCGCCGGGCGCGGATGAGGACGCGCAAGGCGAGCCGTTCGTCGGCGCCGCGGGGCAGCTTCTCACCAAGATCATCCAGGCGATGGGGCTCGCGCGAAGCGACGTCTACATCGCGAACATCCTGAAGTGCCGGCCCGACATGCCCGCCGGCAGCAGCGGCAACCGCAAGCCGTCTCCCGAGGAAATGAACACCTGCATCCCGTGGCTCCTCGGGCAGATCGAGATCATCCAGCCGAAGGTGATGGTCGCGCTCGGCGGTGTCGCGGTCGAGGGGTTGCTCGGCAAGTCCGCCGGCATCACGCGGCTTCGCGGCCACTGGCAGGACTTTCGCGGCACGCCGCTGATGCCGACCTTCCATCCGGCGTATCTCCTCCGGAACCAGGCGCTCGCGGAGAAACGCAAGGTGTGGGAGGACATGCTCGCCGTGATGGAGCGGCTCGCGATGCCCGTGAGCGACAAGCAGCGGCATTACTTTCTCCGCGCCGCATCTTAACCCGCGCCCGCGCGGTGAAATCAGCCTGTGCAGCGCGGCGGCACCGTGGCATTCTCGACCCGTGACCAGCGTGCCCACCCCGGGGGGGGAGACTCCCGCGGATTCTGTCGAAGTCTCCATCGTCATGCCCTGCTTGAACGAGGCGGAGACGCTCGCCACGTGCATCAAGAAGGCGCGACGCTGCCTCGACGAACACGGCGTGAAAGGCGAGATCATCGTCGCCGACAACGGCAGCACCGATGGCTCGCCCGACATTGCGCGGGCCCTTGGCGCTCGCGTCGTTCCGGTGAGCGCGCGCGGCTATGGCAATGCGCTCATGGGCGGCATCGCCGCGGCGCGCGGCCGGTTCGTCATCATGGGCGATGCTGACGACAGCTACGACTTCACCGCGCTCCATCCGTTCATCGAGAAACTGCGGGGCGGGGCGGAGATGGCGCAGGGCTGCCGGCTGCCTTCGGGCGGCGGACGCGTGATGGAGGGCGCGATGCCGCCGTCGCACCGCTGGCTGGGCAACCCGATGTTCTCCGTGATGGCGCGGCGGATGTTCGACGCGCCCGTGCACGACGTGTATTGCGGGCTGCGCGGGTTCACGAAGGCACTTTACGAACGGCTCGACCTGCGTTGCACGGGCATGGAGTTCGCCATCGAGATGATCATCAAGGCCAGCGTCCAGGGCGCGCGCATCGCCGAGGTGCCCATCACGCTTCATCCCGACGGTCGCACCATGCACAAGTCGCACCTGCGCACGGTGCGTGACGGGTGGCGGACGCTCCGGTTTTTCCTGCTGTGCAGCCCGCGCTGGCTGTTCCTGCTGCCGGGACTCGCCTTGATGGCGGCGGGACTCGCAGGTTACGCGGTCGCGTTGCCGGGCGCGACGGTCAGCGGGGTGACCTTTGACGCGCACACGTTGCTGTTCGCAAGCCTGGCGTTGCTGGCGGGATTCCAATCCGCGCAGTTCGCCGTGTTTGCGCGGACGTTCGCGGTGAACATCGGCCTGCTGCCGGAGCAGCCCGCGCTGGCGCGCCTGCTCGAGTTCCTGCGGCTCGAACGGGGGCTGCTCATCGGCGTCGCCGCCATGCTCACGGGCGTGTCGCTGCTGCTCGGCGCGGTGAACCAGTGGCGTCTCGCGCATTTCGGCCAGCTCGATTACGCCCACACCATGCGATGGGTCATCCCCGGGGTGACGCTCACCTCGCTCGGATTCCAGATGATGCTGTTCAGCTTCGTGCTGAGCATCCTCACCCTGCGAAGGAAGTGAACGGGCATGAACGCCGCGAACCCGCCAACTCCGGAACCCACGGCGTGGGAGAAGGCCTACCTGCGGTTCGAGACCCCCGGGCAGGAAATCGCCAAGTTCATCTCGCGCCTGCGGCTGCTCGGCGCGGATTCGTGGCCGCGCGACGCCGAGCTCGTGGAGATTTTCTGCGGCCGCGGCAACGGGCTCATCGCGCTGGAACAACTCGGCTTCACCCGCGTCGAGGGCGTGGACCTCTCGCCCGCGCTGCTCGCCCAATACACCGGCAAGGCGCGAACCGTCGCCGCGGATTGCCGCAGGCTTCCGTTCGCCGACGCGAGCCGCGACATCCTCATTGTGCAAGGCGGGCTCCATCACCTGCCCGAGATTCCCGGTGATTTGGAAACGACCGCCGCCGAGACCGCGCGCGTCCTTCGCGCCGGCGGCCGCTTCATGATCGTCGAGCCGTGGGACACGCCCTTCCTCCGATTCGTCCACGCCGTCTCAAACATGGGGCTGGCCCGAAAACTGTGGGACAAACTCGACGCCTTCGCCGTCATGACGGAGCACGAGGCGACGACTTACTTCAACTGGCTCGGCCGCCCGGAGGAAATCCTCGCCGTGCTGCGCCGCCACTTCGAGGCGGAACACTGCTCGGTGCGATGGGGCAAGCTGCGCTTCCTCGGGCGGAGGCGCTGACCGCCGATGAGCGAACCCCCGCCAGGCTCCGCGCGACGCGCCGTGCTGTGCGTGTTCGCGGCGCAGTTGGTCCTCCTCGTCCTCGCCGCGTGGCGCAACGGGCACCAACTCAACACCGATGCCGTGGCCTACTTGCGGCTCGCGCACTACTTCGCCACCGGCCAGACCGAACTTGGGGTGTCGGGCTACTGGAGCCCGCTGCTCGTGTGGCTGCTGGTGCCGGGCTTGAAGCTCGGACTCGACCCGCTTGTCGCCGCGCGCGCGGTCATGGTGTTTTCTGCGGTGGTTTTTTTCTGGGGCGGACTGGCGGTGTTCCGGGTGTTCAACCTGGCGGCCCGGGAGACTCTCCTGGGCGCGTGCGTGCTCGCGGCGTCGAGCGTTGCGTGGAGTGTGCGCACGATTTCGCCTGACTTGCTGGTCGCCGGATTGCTGAGCTTCGCCGTGGCGGCCTTGATCGAGGAACGATGGCTGGCGGATCAGCGATGCGCCGCGCTGGCCGGCTGCTGGTGGGGGCTTGCGTATCTCGCGAAGGCGGTCGCGCTCCCGCTCGCCGTGATCATCGGCGTGCCCCTGGCGTGGCTTGTCGGCTCGGCGGCAGGCGACCGGCGGCAGGCGTTCCGGCAGCTCGGCGTCACGCTTGCGGCCGCGTTCGTCGTCGGGATGCCGTGGATTCTCACGATCTCGTTCAAGTATCAAACGGCCACGTTCTCCACGACGGCCCGCATTGCGCACGCGGTCGCGGGTCCCGCGGATGTGGATCGTTACCACCCGTTCGCGCGGACGTTTCACCAACCCGAGCCGGGCCGCGTCACGGCGTGGGAAGACCCATCGCGCATGCCGTATCGCTACTGGTCGCCCTTCGACAGCGGGGATCACTTCCGGCACCAACTCGGCGTGATGGCTGGCAACCTGCGCACGGAACTCGCCATGATCGGCGGCGTGGATGCCGGCGGGCTCGCCGAACTTGCAAGCCGACCGGGAGCACTGAACGTCGCACGTGCGCTGGGCGGAATGGACGCGCTCTGGGTTGGATTGCTCGCGCTGGGTGTGTGCGTGTGGACTCCGTTGCGCCGGGGAGGCGCGTTCATCGGCGAACGCTGGCGTTGGGCGGCGGTGCCGTGTATCGGAATGATGGCGGTGTATCTGCCGGTGTTCCTGATGCGCGAAGATCAGCGGTATTTCCAAGGCCTGCTGCCATTCCTCTGGATCGCGACGGTCGGCGCGGCCGCATGGTGGTCGAAGCGTCGCGGGCCCGACGCAGCCCGCTTCGCATCGCGGCTCACGTCGGTGTGCTTCGCCTCGTTCGTTTCCGTTGCCAGCTTGTGGGGCGTCGCGTCGCTCAAGGGACTCCCGAATTCCGCAAGCCGCGCGGCGATGGAACTTGCCACTGCGATGCGCGCCGCAAATCTCGCCGGACCCGTCGCCGGCCACGCGCTGATGCAAGGGGGCCGCGCCGGGCTCTACACGGCCTGGATGCTGGGCGAGCCGTGGCTCGGCGAAAGCGCGGCCGCCACGCCCGGCGAGTTCCTGAACGTCGGCGCGCGATTTGCCATTGTCATGCGGGGCTCCGCGTTGGAACGGGCGATCGAGTCGCACGCGGCGTTCCGCGACCTCGACCCGATCCTCGCCAGGTCCGCGACTGGCCGGCCGTGGTTGCATGCGTTTGAAGTGCTCCCGCCCGGCGCAGGCACGCGGGATGTGCGTTGACATTCCCGGGCCGCTTTCCTGTAGTGCGGGTGGCAACTTGGCGCAACCGCACGCGCACCACGCGCCCGACTGCGGTGTTTCCCATTGCCAGCCGTCCCATGCGCTCGCTCGTCAAACTTCTCTTCGTGGCCGCGCTCATCGCTTTGGGTGTTCTGGGCTACAAGTCCCTCGTGCCGCCCGACCTCGAAGTCGTCAGCGTCCGTCTCGTGGATGCTGCGCAGGCGCTCGATGGCATCGGCCGGCAGAGCGGCAACTACGTCTTCATGGGGGGCGACCGGCTCATGCTGGTGCGGGAGAATCCGCTCGGCAGCCATGTGCTCGTGCGGGCGCGCATATCGCAAAAGGTCATCCGCGAGCTCAGCCGTTCGGGCGCGATCAACGATATCCGCTTCAATGCCGGCGACATCCGCCTGTGGCGCGGCGGCACAAAGACGGAACCGTTCTTCCTCACCACGTCGCTCACACAACTCACCGTCGACGTGGGCTCAAACCGCAAGATCAGCGCCGAGGATTGGGGGCGGCGCCTCAAGGGCGCGATCACGGAGATCGAAAAGCTCGGGACCGCGCAGGTGAAGGGCACGACGCGCTTTGGCGAGGGCGCAGGCACGCGCGCGACGGGCGACGTGTTGCGCGGCACGACGGACGTCACCGCCGCGGGATTCAAGATTAAATACCACTTCGCCGAGGGCAGCAGCGCGTCGGTCTCCTGGGACGACGCGGTCGAGGGATGGCTTGCGACCTCGGTCATCTCCGGTCCAAACACGATGACGGACTTCACCCACACATGGACGGTGGACCTGCTCTTCCCACGCCCGGGCGCAAGGATCCCTGGAACGTTTGAACTAAAACTCTACGACCAGATCGTGGCGAAGGTGGATCCGGCGACTCCTGCAAAAACCCCGTAAGCCGGGCGGACCGTCACTTCACACGCGAGTAGTCCACGGGCTTGAGAAACATGGACTTCACTCCCCCCTGAACCGTGAGCGAGCCGCCGGCCTTTTCCTCGCTCGCCTTGCGCGCCGCGACCCACTCGCCGTCCTTGCGGAACCCGTCGAAGCTGGCCTTCGCCGCCTCCTCGCTCTTGTGGGCGAGCAAGTAGACCAGCGTGTTGTCCGCCCCTTTCTCGCCTTTCATCGGCACCCAGTAGGCGATGTTCGCCATGCCGTGCTTCGCGAAGAGCTTCACCGTGTGGTCGCGAAAGCGCGCGTTGAGAGCGTCGAGCCGGCCGGGCTCCGTCGTGTAGGTGCGCACTTCGAACACGCGCCCGCCCACGTCGCTGTGCTTGATCGCGGGGGAGTAATCCGTCGCGTCGAGGAAGATCGCCTCGGGTGCCTTGGCGAGGATCTTCCCGTCGGCCTCGGACGCCTGCTGCGCCTTGCGCCAGTCGGGGTCTGCGATGAACGCGGCCCACGACTTGCGTGCGGCGTCGCGGCTCTGGTGCGCGAGGAAATAGATCAACTGGTTGTTCGTGTTTTGCACCGGCACGAAGTAGCCGAGGTTCACCATGCCGTGCTTCTCGAACAGCTTGCACGTGTGGTCGCGGAACCGGGCGTTCAGCGCGTCCAGCCGGCCGGGCAGCGCGGTGTAGGTCCGCATTTCGAACACGCGCGGATCTTTCTCCGCGGCGACCGTCGAGACCGTGGCAAACGCAAACAGGGCGGCGAGAACGGGGGCAAGTTTCATGGTGCGCAAAGTGTGGTGGCGGTGTGGCGAACTTTCAACCGTGGAATGGGCGGGGCCACCTCAATCCACAAAGGCCAGCTCGTTGCTCGCGATCAGGGCTTGGGCGTATTCGGACCACGCTTTCCTGTCGGTCTCGCGGCCGGTGAGGAAGCGCGTGGCCATCGCGAGTTCCTTCGCGGTCGGGGGACGTTGGAAGAGAATGGCGTGGGCGCGGGTGATGCGGGCGGGCAGTTCAGCGCTGGCTTCTTTCTCG
>VHCN01000054.1 GCA_016871675.1 Verrucomicrobiota bacterium | reverse complement strand
AAGCGGAACAACACCGAGATGTCGCTTACCGACGGCCAGCCCGGCCGCGTGGTGAACGAGATTCTGCGCGCATGAATCGGCTCGCGTTGTTCTGCGGACTCGGTTTCGCCGCGTCGTTCGCTTCAGCCGCTTCCGCGATTGCTGCGAAGGCGCCCGCATCGCCGGACGCGCAGGTCAGCTTCGTCAACGACGTGCTGCCGGTGTTGAGCAAGGCCGGATGCAACGCCGGCACCTGCCACGCGAAGGCCGACGGCAAGGGCGGCTTCAAGCTTTCCGTCTTCGCCTACGACCCGCGCGCGGATTTCTACAACATCACGCGCGCCGCGCGCGGCCGGCGCATTTCGCCCGCGAGCCCGGAGCAGAGCCTGCTGCTGCTGAAACCCACGATGGCGGTTCAGCACGGCGGCGGACCGCGTTTCGCCGCGGGCTCGCCCGCGCACTCCACGATCCTGAAATGGATCCGCCAGGGCATGCCTTACGCGACGCCAGACGAGCCGGCGCTCACGGAGGTCAGAGTCTCGCCCGCCGAGAACCGCTGCAAGAAGGGCGCGACGCAGCCGCTCCGCGTCACCGCGAAGTTCAGCGACGGCTCGACGCGCGACGTCACCGCGCTCTCGCACTTCATCTCGAACGAGAAGGAAATCGCCACCGTGGACGACGCGGGCGTGGTGAAGGTCGGCATCGTCAGCGGCGAGGGCATCATCGTCGCGCGTTACATGGGGCTTGTGGACATCGCGCGCGTGACCGTGCCGACGGACAAGCCGCTGCCCGACTCGGCCTACGCCGCGCTGCCGCGGAACAACTTCATTGATGACCTCGCCTACGCGCGCTTCAAGAAGCTCGGCCTGCTGCCCTCCGCGCCGTGCACCGATTCGGAATTCCTGCGCCGCGCGTCGCTCGACGCCATCGGCACGCTGCCGACGCCGGACGAGACGCGCGCGTTCCTCGCGGACACCGACCCCGGCAAGCGCACGAAGCTCATCGACCGCCTGCTCACGAATCCCGCCTGGGCCGACCATTGGGCCATCAAGTGGGCGGACCTCGTGCGGCCGAGCCCGTTCCGCGTCGGTGTGCGCAGCACGTTCATGATGGACGCGTGGCTGCGCGAGAGCTTCCGCGCGAACAAGCCCTTCGACCAGTTCGCGCGCGAGTTGCTGACCGCCGAGGGCAGCACGCACCGTTACGGGCCGGTGGTGTTTTACCGGCACTTCCGCGACCCGGTGGACATCGCACCCGCCATCAGCCAGGTGTTCCTCGGCGTGCGGCTCGACTGCGCCCGGTGCCATCACCACCCGAACGAGCGGTGGGGACAGGAGGATTTCTTTTCGTTTGCCGCGTTCTTCACGGACATCCGGCGCAAGGGGCAGGGCATCTCGACGCCCATCTCCGGCGAGCCGGAATACATCTGGTTCGCCGAGGGCCGCTCGACGCTGAAGCATCCCGTCACCGGCGCCGTGATGAAGCCCGCGCCGCTCGCCGGCGCCGCGATGGAAATTCCCACGACCAGCGATCCGCGCGCCGCGCTCGCGGATTGGATGACCGAGCCGGGCAACCCGTTCTTCGCGCGCGCCGTGGCGAACCGCGTGTGGGCCGAGTTTTTCGGCCGCGGCATCGTGGACCCCGTGGACGACTTCCGCGCGTCGAACCCGCCGACCCACGAGCCGCTGCTTGACGCGCTTGCGAAAGACTTCGCCGCGCACAAGTTCGACCTCAAGCACGCGATGCGCACCGTGATGCGCTCGCATCTTTATCAACTCAGCTCGCTGCCGAACGAGTCCAACATCGCCGACACGAAGAATTTCTCCCGCGCCTACCGACGCCGGCTTCCCGCTGAAGTCCTCGCCGACGCCGTCGCAAGCGTGACAGGCGTGCCGGACAATTTCCAGGGCCTGCCCGCCGGCGCGCGCGCCCTCGAGGCGTGGAACAACCGGCTCGCGTCCGACACGCTGGACGCCTTCGGCCGCCCGAACGCGAGCGCCGACTGCCCGTGCGAGCGCGACACGCGCACGAGCGTGGTTCAGGCGCTGCACCTGATGAACTCCACCCGGCTGCACGAGAAAATTTCCAGCAGCGAAGGCCGCGCGGCCCGGCTCGCCGCGAGCACGGCGACACCCGCGGAGATCATCACGGAACTTTACCTCGCCGCCCTCAACCGACCGCCGGTCGCGGAGGAACTGAGCATCGCGAGCCGGTGCTTCGGCGACTCGGCGTCCACCCGCCAGCCGGCCATCGAGGACGTGATGTGGGCGCTGCTCAATTCGGCGGAGTTCGTGTTCAACCACTGACCGCGGCGGCCTCCGGGCCGGAAAACCAGCTTGTCATTGAAACCCCTCAACTTTACGGTCGTCTCATAGCCCGAACATGAGCCTTCACAAGTCCTGGCACCTCCCGCGGCGCACATTTCTGCGCGGTCTCGGCACGATCGTCGCGTTGCCTGTCCTTGAATCCATGCTGCCCGCCTCGCGCGCGGCGGCGGCGGGCGCGGGCAAGCTGCCCGTGCGCATGGCGTTCGTCTACACGCCCAACGGCCAGGACATGCAGAACTGGACGCCGAAGACCCTCGGCCCCGATTACGAACTCACGCCGACCCTCGAGCCGCTCAAGGCGTTCCGGAAGGATTTCTCCGTCCTCAGCGGGCTCGCGCACACGAAGGCCCGCGCGAACGGCGACGGTCCCGGCGACCACGCGCGCGCGAACGCCACCTTCCTCACCGGCATGCAGGCCCGCAAGACCGCGGGCGCGGACATCCGCGTCGGCGTTTCGGTGGACCAGCTCGCCGCGCAGAAAATCGGTTCGCAGACGAAGCTGCCGTCGCTCGAACTCGGCTGCGACCGCGGGCGGCAGGCCGGTTCGTGCGACTCGGGCTACAGTTGCGCCTACCAGTTCAACTTCGCGTGGCGCTCCGAGACGCAGCCCATCCCGCCGGAGATTGATCCGCGGCAGGCATTCGAGCGGCTCTTCGCCGCGGGCAGCAAGGCTGACGCGTCCGAGGCGCGCGCGCGACGCGAGCACTATCAGAAGAGCGTGCTCGATTTCGTGCTCGAGGACGCGAAGGCGCTCCAGTCCAAACTCGGCGCGACCGACCGGCGCAAACTTGACGAATACCTTGGCGCCGTCCGCGAACTCGAGCAGCGTATCGAGCGCGCCGAGAAGTTTGCCGCGGCGCTGCCCGATTACTCCAAGCCCAGCGGCATCCCGGCGGACTACGAATCGCACATGCGGCTGATGTATGACCTGATGACGCTGGCGTTCCAGACGGACACGACGCGCGTGGCGACGTTCCTCGCGGCGCACGACGGCAGCAACCGCAGCTATGCTGCGATCGGCGTGAACGAGGGCCACCACGACCTCTCGCACCACGGGCAGAACCAGTTGAAGATGGAGAAGATCGCGAAGATCAACAAATTCCACACGACGCAGTTCGCCTACTTCCTCGGCAAGCTCAAGTCCGTGAAGGAGGGCGACGGCACGCTGCTGGACCGTTGCGCGGTGGTTTACGGGAGCGGCATCGCGGACGGCAACGCGCACGCGCACCACGACCTGCCCGTGCTCGTCGCGGGCGGCGCGGGCGGCGCCATCCGCACGGGCGTGCATCGCGAGTATCCGATCGAGACGCCGATGGCGAACCTCTACCTCGCGCTGCTCGACCTCATGGGAGCGCCCGCGGCGAAGCTCGGCGACAGCACCGGCAGCATCCGCGACCTCGCGTCGGCGGTGGGCGACGGACCCGCCGAGATCATCCAGCGCGGCTTCTTCGGGCGCTGGCGCAAGTAGTCCGGCCGCGGCGGTAGCGGCAGGATTCCGCTGTCACTTGCGGGCAGGATGCCTGCCTCGACGATCCCGCTCGCGCCGGGCTTTTTCTTTTCGTTACCTTCGCCGCATGAGCCTCGCTCACGACCACAACCGCCGCGCGTGGGATGAGCGCGTCCGCCGCAACCAGGCGCACACGCGCCCGGCGTCGGACAAGGATTTCGAGAATCCGGCGCGCGTCATCAATCCGTTCGGCTGGCTGACCGATGGCGTGCGCGGCAAGCGCGTGCTGTGCCTCGCCGCGGGCGGCGCGAAGCACGGCGTCCTTTTCGCGAGCGCGGGAGCGAGCGTGACGGTGGTGGACCTCAGCCCGGCGATGCTCGATCTCGACCGCGCGGCGGCCGCGGCTCGCGGGCTGTCGGTGAACCTCGTGGAGGCTTCGATGGATGACCTTCCGCTTGGCGACGCCGCGTTCGACTTCGTCTTGCAACCGGTCAGTTCGTGCTACGTGCCGGATGTCGCCGCGGTGCATCGCGAAGTCGCGCGCGTCACGGCGGCGGGCGGCCTTTACATCGTGCAGCACAAGCAGCCGGTGAGCTTGCAGGCCGGCGCGGAGCCCGAGGACAACGGCTACAAGCTTGTGGCGCCTTACTATCACGCCGGCCCGCTTGCGCCGCTTGTGAAGGCCGCCGAGCATCGCGAGACCGGCACGATGGAGTTCCTGCACCGGCTTGAGGATTTGCTCGGCGGGTTGTGCCGCGCCGGGTTTGTCATCGAGGATGTCGTGGAACCGCGCTACTCGGACCCGACGGCGCGGCCGGGGAGTTTCGGGCATCGAAGCTGGTTCGTGCCGCCTTACATCACGCTCAAAGCCCGCCGCACGGCCTCGCCCGCGCCGAAGCGGGAGCCGGGGACGCTGTGGACTCCGTGACAGCTCCGCGCAGTTCTCGAATCGAGAGGATTGGGAAGTCGGGGACGCCGCGGACGAGTGCAAGTATCGGCCGCGATCGAAATCACCGCTCGACTCGGCACCCGCCCGCGCAGCACACTGCGCGACACTCATTGCCCGCATGGACCCGCTTTGGATTCTCCTCATCGGCATCGTGGTTGTGATGGGCGGCATCCTGGCCTTCCGGCTGCACGCTTTTCTCGCGCTGGTCCTCGGCGCGCTCGTCGTCGGCGCGCTCACCAGCGAGCGGGCGCTGGTGGACTTCGCGATGAAGAACAAGATGTCTCCGCAGGAGGCCAAGACGCTGGCGAACCGCTCCGCGTCCGAGCGCGTCGCGCGCGAGTTCGGCTCCACGTGCGGCAAGATTGGCATCCTCATCGCCATGGCCTCCATCGTCGGCAAGTGCCTGCTCGACTCCGGCGGCGCGGACAAGATCGTGCGCGGCGTGCTCGGCGTGCTCGGCGAGTCGCGCGCGCCGCTGGCCTTTCTCACGAGCGGCTACCTGCTCGGCATCCCGGTCTTCTTCGACACGGTGTTCCTGCTCATGATTCCCGTCGGCAAAGCCATGCGCCTGCGCACCGGGCGCAACTATCTCTTCTACATCCTCACGATCATCGCGGGCGCAACCATGACGCACTCGCTCGCGCCGCCGACGCCCGGCCCGCTGTTCGTCGCCGCGGCACTCAACGTGAACATGGGCCTGATGATCCTCGGCGGCTGCGTGGTGAGCGCGTTCACGGCCGTCGCCGGTTACTCCTGGGCGAAGTGGGTCAACCGCCGCAACGAAATCCCGTTGCGCGAGTCGCCAAACACGAACCTCGCAGAGCTTGAACAACTCGCGAAGCGCGACGAGCAGGCCCTGCCGCCGTTCTGGCTCTCGCTGCTGCCCATCGTGCTGCCGGTGTTTCTCATCAGCGGCGACACGCTGCTCGCGTCGCTGCTCAAGTCGCGGCCGCCCGGGGAAGTCGCGGCGGAATTGAAGGCGCTCGCGTCGTGGTTCCACACGCTCGGGGACCCGAACATCGCGCTCGCCCTCTCGGCGGCCATCGCACTCGGCCTGCTCGCGTGGCAGAAGCGCTCGAGCCTCGCCTCGCTGGGCGCGGCCACGCAGGACGCGCTCTCGGAAGCCGGGCTGATCATCCTCATCACGGCGGCGGGCGGCGCGTTCGGCGGCGTGCTGCAACAGAGCGGCATCGGCCCGCGCATCCAGGAACTCTCGACGCACCACAACATTGCCATCCTGCCGCTCGCGTTCTGTGTCACCGCGCTCATCCGCGTCGCGCAAGGCTCGGCCACCGTCGCGATGATCACGACCGTGGGCATGCTCGGCGGCATGGCGGACCCGGCGCAGATGGGGTTTCATCCGGTCTACCTCGCGCTGGCGATCGGCTGCGGCTCCAAGCCCGTGCCGTGGATGAACGACAGCGGCTTCTGGGTCGTGTGCAAGATGAGCGGGCTGACTGAGCGCGAGGCGCTGAAGTTCTACTCGCCGATGGTGACGCTGATGGGCTTTGTCGGCCTCGCCGTGGTCATCGTGCTGGCGAAGCTGTTTCCGATGATGTGACCCGCCGGGTGGCCCGCGGAACTACCTGGCGGTGCGACGGTGCACCTTGTGGATGGCGGCCTGGTCGGTGCACTTGACGAGGAGTTGGTCCACGCAGACGTGGGGCGGACGGCTCGCGCAGAAGACGAGCAACTCCGCGACATCCTCCGCCGTGAGCGGCTCGACTCCCTCGTAAACCTTGTCCGAGCGCGACTTGTCGCCCTTGAAGCGCACCAGGCTGAACTCCGTTTCGGCCATGCCGGGGTCGATCGAGCCGACGCGCACGCCGGTGCCGCAGAGTTCGAGGCGCAGCGCGCGGGTGATCATCAACTCGGCCGCCTTCACGCCGCAATACACCGAGCCGCCTTCGTAAGCGACGATGCCGGCCACCGAGCCGATGTTCAGGATGTAGCTGCCGGGGTTGTTGAGCATCAGCGGCAGGATGGCGCGGGTCACCCGCATGACGCCGAGGAAGTTGCTCTGCACCATCGCGTCCCAATCCTCGTCCCTGCCGTTGGCCACCGTGTCGAGCCCGTGCGCGCCGCCGGCGTTGTTGATGAGCACGTCCACCTTCGGCGTGAGGGACTTGGTCCAGTCTGCAAAGGCGTTCACGCTCGGCGTGCTGCCCACATCCATCCTGCACGCATGCGCGGAAGGCGCGCCCAGCGCGCGGCACTCGGCGGCGACGGCTTCGAGGCGGTCCCCCCGGCGGGCGCCGAGCAAAAGGTTGCAGCCTTCACGCGCGAACGCCCGCGCGGCGGCGGCGCCGAAGCCGGCGGACGCGCCCGTGATGAGGACCCACTTGTTGGCAAGGGAGGGCATGGAATCGAGGTGAGAAGCAAGAGGGGGGATCGGATTACTTCTTCTCGTCCTTCTTCTCGATGGGCTTGGCGACGGGTTCGACGGGTTTGGTGCCGAGGTCGCCGGTCTTGGCGGGCGGCTCGGGAGTCGGGGGCGGGGCGGTGGCGTTGAGTTGCTTGAGCAATTCATCCGTGAGGTCGGTGAGGCCGCCGTTGTAGAGGAGGATCGGCGCGTTGCTGAGGCTCTCGGAGGAGGAGTCGAGCACGGCAATGAAGCCGCCCGCCTTGGCGCGCGCCTCGATGTAGGAGCGGATTTCCGTGAGGATTTTCTCGCGGAGGTTGCGCTTCTTTTCCTGCACCTGCGCGTCGGCGGAGCGCATCCACGTCTTGAGCGCGTTATCCATGTCCTTGAGGTTGCGCTCCTTGTCCTCGGCGGTTTTCTTGCGCTTGGCGCGCTCGGTCTCGGAGATGGCGGTGTCGGCGGCGGCCTCGAGGAGTTTGCGATATTCGTCGGCGGACTTCTTCAAGTCCTCCATCATGCCGTTGTAGCGGGTTTGGAGCGCCTCGCCGTCTTCCTTGAGGATTTTGTCGGCCTGCTTGGTCTTCCAGTAGTCGTCGAAGGTCTTCTTGAGGTTGACCGTGGCGAGCTTGAGGTCGGCGGCGCGAAGCGGCGTCGCCGACAATGCGAGGGCGGCGAGGGCGGCGGCGGCGAAGCGTAGTTTCATAAGAGGGTCAGTTTAGCGGGCAACGGGCGATAGACAACGACGAATCGGATTTGCTCAAGACGGGCCGGGGCTTTTCAGCGGCGCAAGCGATGGGTGAGTTCGGGCTAGAAGTCGCGTGTGAATCCCACGTCGAAGTTGAAGCGACCGCCGCCGCCGGTGAAGGCATCCTTCTTGATGGGCCAGCCGTAGTCGAGGCGCAGCGGGCCGAAGGGCAGGTTGAGGCGCACGCCCACGCCGTAGTTGTCGCTGTAAAGCACTTCGCCGCGCGCCTTGTTCGGGTTGAAGCTGAAGGCGCTCGTGTAGACGTTGCCGATGTCGTAGAAGACGGCCGCGCGGAGGCGGTCGATGATAGTGGGGACGCTGTATTCGACGGAGCTCATCCAGTAGGTCTTGCCGCCGAAGGGCTCGCGGAGCGAGTCGCGCGGGCCGACGCCGTAATACTCGAAGCCGCGCAACGTGCGCGGGCCGCCGAGGAAGTAACGGTTGAAGATGGTGATGTTCGTCGAGCTGCCGTAAGGCTCGACCGAGCCGATGCGGCCGCCGAGTTCGAGCAGGTGCCCCTCGCGGAAGCCGGGGAAATACCAGGAGCTGCCGAGTTCGAGCTTGTAGAAGTCGTTCTCGCCGCCGAGCGGGCCGCCGGCAAGTTCGGCCGTGATGCCCGTGCGCTGGCCGCCGCTGGGGATGAGCCCGCCGCGGCGGGTGTCGTAGCTGAGGCCGAGGCCGACTTTCGAAACGAGGCTGCGCCCCGTCTCGCCCACGAGTTCCGGCGAGGCGTTGGTGGCGACGTTCTTGATGCCGACGCTTTCGATGGTGTAGGTGAAGTTTCCGCGGAGGAAGTCGCTCCCGAGCGCGCGTTCCAGGCTGATGCGTGCGCCGGTTTGCACCTCGTCGTAGAGGAGGACGTTGTAGTCGGAATTGCGGTGATAGACATCGGCACCGAGGGCGAGCTTGCGGTCGAGGAACCACGGTTCGACAAACGTCGCCACGTAATCCTGGCGGCGCGCGCCGTAGGAGAGGCGCAGGCGCCCCTTCTGCCCGCCGCCGGTGAAGTAGGGCGGCTTGAACAGGTCGAAGTTGCCCTGTGTGACCTCGACGAATCCGAGCACGCTGTCGATGGAGCTGAAGCCCGCGCCGAGGGAGAAGTTGCCGGTGTTCTTCTCCTCGACGGTGAGGACGAGGTTCTTGCGGTTCGGCACGTCGGTGGGCTCGGGCGCGGTTTCGACCTTCTCGAAGTAGTTCAGGTTCTCGATGCGCTGGCGGCTGAGGTTCACGCTCACCATGTCGAAGGTCTCGCCCGGCGCGATGGCCAGTTCGCGGCGGATGACCTTCTCCTTGGTTTTGATGTTGCCGCGGATGTCGATGCGCTCGACGTAAGCCTTGTCGCTTTCAACGATCTCGTAGACGAGGTCGATGTTGCCGGTCTCGACGTTTGGATTCTTCGCTGCATCGGCGCGCGCGGTGATGTATCCCTTGGCCCCGTAGAAATCCCGGATGGCGCGCAGGTCGGTCTCGAGCCCCTTCGGCGTGAACGTCTTGCCCTCGGTCATCTGGATGCCGCGGCCCGCCTCCCAGCCGGCGCGGATTTGCTCGGCGGGGAAGAGGCTGTTGCCCTTGAAGGCCACGGTGCCGACGTTGTATTTGCGGCCCTCGAAGATGGGGATGCGGATGGTCACCCACTTGGGATCGGTCTGCTCGAACTTCACGTCCTTCAGCTCCACGGCGCGGAAGTCGATGTAGCCCTCGTTCCGGTAGAACTCGGCGAGGCGCTCGAGGTCCTCGTCGAACTCGTCGTCCTTGAGCACGCCGGAGCCGGTGATCCACGAGAACATCCAGCGCCGCTTGGTCTTGAGCACGCCGGCGAGTTTCTTTTGGGTGAACTCGGTCGCGCCGTCGAAGACGATGTTCTTGATCTTCACCTTGGGCGACTCGGTGATCTCAAAGGTGACGGTGCCGCGGCCGGCGGCCTCGTTGATGCTGATGGTGGGTTTGACCTGCGTCTTCTGGTAGCCGGAAAGCTGGTAGAGTTTCTTGATCGCCTCGGCGTCGGTGTAGAGCTTGTGATCGTCGAGCGGTTGGCCGGGTTTGGACGTGATTTTCTTGAGCAGGGAGGAGGTGCTCTTCTGCTTGTTGCCCTCGAAGCGGATGTCCTCGATCCGCGGTTTGCCCTGCACCCTGTAAATGATCTTGAATCCGCCCGCCACGAGTTCCTCCCCGATGCGGATGTTGTAGAAGTTGCCGGTGTCGTAAAGCCGGCGAATGTCCTCGTCCACGATGCTGCGGTTGAACGGGTCTCCCACTTTGAGGCGGATGAAGGAGTGGATGCGCGCGTCGCCGACGGCGGGCGGGCCGATGTGCTCGATCTCGATGGCGCGGACGGGCGGCAATGCGGGCACCTGCGCCTGCGCGGTCACCCAGTAGGCGAGCAGCGCGAAGAGGATGCAGTAACGGCGGAGCAGTTTGCGGTTCATCGGGTCGTGTGGGATGGGAGTGGGTCTACTCCGGGAACGGGTGCGGGCCGGCGCAGATGGACCCGGTTGAAACAGAATCCAGGTCGCTCCACGTCGTGGCTTCATTCGCGTGCATTCGTGTTCATTCGTGGTTTCACCGGACCGCCGCAACCGCGTTCCTCGACCGGTGTCACTCGCCCGGCACATCGTCCGCGCTGATTTTCGCGGCGCTTTCGAACCGGGTGTAGCCTTTCAGGAACGTCAGCGGAATGTCCCCGGTCGGGCCGTTGCGCTGCTTGGCGATGAAGAGGTTCACGGGCAGCCCGTCGTGTCCCTCGGGCGGGGCGCCGTCTTCATCGTCTTCGGTGGCGGGCTTGTAAAGCAACCCGACCAGGTCGGCGTCCTGCTCGATGGCGCCGGATTCGCGGAGGTCGGAAAGGCGCGGCTTGCGGCCGCGGTCCTTCTCGATTTCACGGTTGAGCTGGGCCAAAACGATGACGGGAACCCGCAGTTCCTTGGCCAGCGCCTTGATGCCGCTCGAGATTTCCGCGATCTCCTGCTGCCGGTTTTCCTTCGAGCGCGCCGCAGTAGAATGGAGCAACTGGAGGTAGTCAATGACGAAGAGCCGCACGCCATACTGCTGCGCCATGCGCCGGGCCTTGGCGCGGAGCTGAAGGATGGAAAGGCCCGAGGTGTCGTCGATGAACAGCGGCGCGGTGCACAGCCGGCCCGCCGCGGTGGTCAGCCGCGGGAATTCCCGCTCCTCCATGAAGCCTTCGCGCATCTGCCGCATGTTCACGCGCGCGTGCGAGCACAAGATGCGCAGCACGAGGGATTCGGCGGTCATTTCCAGGCTGAACACCCCGACGGGCAGCGGCCGTTCGCCCAGCACGACGTTCTCCGCGATGTTCATGGCAAGCGAGGTCTTGCCCATCGACGGGCGCGCGGCGATGACGATCATCTCGCCCGGCTGCAACCCGGTCGTGATCCGGTCGAGATCCGGGAACCCCGTCGACAGCCCTCTCAGCGCGCCCTTGTTTTCGTGGAACGCCTGGACCTGCCCGATCGCGTGATGCGTGAGGTCCTTGATGGATCTCACCGTCGGCTCGACGCGCGCCTCGCAGACTTTGAGCACGTCGCGCTCGACCTCGTCCATGATCTCGTCCACGTCGCCTTCCTGATCGTAAAGGCGGCTGATGACGCCCGAGCACGTGGCGATCATCTGGCGCAGGAGGTGTTTCGCGCGGACGATGTCCGCGTAATGATCGAGGCTGGCCGCGGATCCGACGGCGAGTTGAAGCGCGGAAAGTCCCGGCACGCCGCCGAGCATGTCCACCTTGCCGCGCTCCTTGAGGCGCTGGTGAACGGTGATGACGTCGATCTTTGCCTGCTCATCGAACATCTCCACCAGGGTGTCGTAGAGCACCTGATGGCGCGGGTCGTAGAAGACGTTCGCGTCGCCCTTGAAGCGCCCGATGCAGACGGGAATGCACGCGGACGGCTCGAGCAGCAGGCACGCCATCACGGCGCGCTCGGCGTCCTCGGAATGCGGCGGCTCGCGGTCCACGCGCGCGCTCTCGATTTTCGCGCGCTGGCGCACGCCGCGCTTCAAGTCGGGCGGCGGGTTCGGCGGTGGGGGCGCGGGCGAGTCAACGGTGTCAATCATGGGAGACACAGCAGACTGGAATCGTGGATGGGGCGCAACGCGGAGTTCTTGGAATTCGATTCACGCGTTGTTCACACGCGCGCGCGGTTGCGGTCCGGCCGCCACCCGAAGCCAGGCTGTGCCGCCTAGGGCAGTTCCTCGACCGTGATGTCCTTGTAGCTCATCTCCGTCTTGCCGCCGCCGTGGACTTGCAAGCCGAGCAACCCGTGCTGCGGGATGCTGTCATCGGGCTCCGTGTAGTCCACCATCGCCACGCCGTTGATCGAGGTGCGGATGCGTCTGCCCTCGGCGCGGATTTCGTATTCGTTCCATTCGCCCTTCTTCACCGCCTTCGCAACGGCTCCGGCGTCCGGCTTGACCAGCACCTTGTTGCGGCGGGTCTCGTCGTAGATGGCACCCCACCAGCCGTCGCCGATGTCGCACTGGTAGCCGACCATCTCGTTGGGCGGCTGGAGGGCGGGCTGGCTGCGGATTTGCACGCCGCCGTTCACGAAGCCCTCCGTGCCCACGAGCCTGAACTTCACGCGGAGGACGAAATTGGTGAACGCGCGCTCGCTGCGCAGGAACTCGTTGCGCGGCACTTTCGCGTCGAGCGTGCCGCCGACGAACGCGCCGTCCACGATGCGCCACGTCTTGTTGGTGTCGCCGACCCACCCGGCGAAGGTCTTGCCGTCGGTGAGTTTGATGGGCTTGCCCCGGTCCGCCGCGGCGACGGTGAGCGTGGCGACGAGCAGCGAGGCGGCGAGTGTCGGGCGGAGCGTTTTCATGTCGGCGGGTTTGGGTGCGTCTTAGCCGGGGCGGGGCGGGGTGTCGAGTGTTGAATGGGGGAACCCCAAAGGCGCGGCTCGAAACCCTGCCGCCGCCGGCCGTGGCGCCACCGCGCGAGGCGCAGGGCGTTGCCGATGACGACGACATCACTCGCGCCCATCGCGGCGGCGCACAAGATGGGACTGATGAAACCGAGCGCGGCGAGCGGCACGGCGGCGGCGTTGTAGAAGAACGCCCAGAATAGATTCTGCCTGATGGTGCGCAGCGTCGCTTGTGCGAGCCCGAGCGCCTCGGGCACGGCCTCGATGTCGGAGCGCAACAGCACGATGTCCGCCGCCTCGCGCGCGACGTCGCTCGCGCGGCTCACCGCCACGCCGAGGTCGGCCTGTTCGAGCGCGGGCGCGTCGTTGATGCCGTCGCCGACAAAGGCCACGCGCCCGCCGCGTGACTGCAGGTCGCGCACGATCTCGGCCTTCCGTTCCGGCCGGACCCCGGCGAAGACGTTTTCCGCGGCGATGCCCGCCTGCGCCGCGATCGCCCGCGCGGTCGCGGTGTTGTCGCCGGTGACGAGGCAGACGCGGCGCCCGCCGGCGGTAAGTTCGCGCACGACTTCGCCGGCGCGGGACTTGAGCGCGTCGCGCAAGGCGATGGCGCCGACCAGCTTGTTCCCCCGCGCAACGCCGAGCACGGTCGCGCCGCTGCCGGTCCATTGCGCAACGAAGCCGTCCGCGGGCGTGAAGTCCACGCCGCATTCGCGCAACCACGCGGGCGAACCCAGTCGCGCCGGTTCATCGTCGAGAATCATCTCGACGCCGGAGCCGCGGACTTCGCGCCAGCCGTGCACCTCGTGCCAGTCGGGGGCTTCGTCCGTGGGTTTGAGTCCCGAGGCAACGGCGCGGCTCAACGGATGGTTCGAAGGCCCGGCGAGCGCGGCCGCGAGTGGTGCGAGCCGGCCTTGGCGGCGGCCGGGCGGCCCGCACTCGTGCGTCGCGGCCACGGCGAGTTTGCCTTGCGTGAGGGTGCCGGTCTTGTCGAAGAGCACGGCGGTGATCGTGCCGCATTTCTCGAGCGCGAGGCCGTCGCGGATGAGAATCCCGCGCCGGGCGGCGGCGTTGGTGCCGGCCATGATGGCGGCGGGGGTGGCGAGCCCCATCGCGCAAGGGCAGGCGACGATCAACACGGCGGCGGCGTGGATGAACGCGGCCGCCAGCGCGGTGCCGGGCAGGTGCGACATCCACAGCGCGGCTGCGAGTGACGTGTGGAGCGACTTCGCGCTTTCGAACGCGAGCCCCCACCACAAGCCCGTGGCGAGGGCGGCGACCGCGACGACGGGAACGAACACGGCGCTGACGCGGTCGCCGAGTTTCTGGATGTTCGCGCGGCTCGCCTGTGCGTGCTGCACGACGGAGATGATGTGCGCGAGGGCGGTGGATTCACCGGTGGCGGTGACGCGCATGACGAGGCGGCCGTTTTGATTCACGGTGCCGGTGAAGAGCTTCGCGCCCGCGGACTTTTCGACGGGGAGCGACTCGCCGGTGAGCATGGCCTCGTCCACGGCGGACGCGCCCTCGAGCACGTCGCCGTCCACGGGCACGCGGTCGCCGGGGCGCAACGCGACGCGGTCCTCGGCGCGCAGCGAGGCGACGGGGACTTCGCTTTCGGCGCCGGCGGCGTCGAGTTTGCGCGCGGTGTGGGGCGCGAGACTGAGAAGAGCGCGCAGCGCGGACGCGGCCTTCGCGCTGGCGAGCGATTCCATCCAGTGCCCCGCGCTGACGACGGTGATGATGGAGGCGGCCTCCATGAAATAGAGGTGCGTGTGCCAGCCGGCGAAGAGCCCGAACACGCTGTAGGCAAACGCCGTGGTGGAGCCGAGCGCAACGAGCGTGTCCATGTTCGCGCCGCCGGCCTTGAGCAGCCGCCACGCGCCGCGATAGAAGCGGCCGCCGCAAAACACCTGCGTGGGCAGCGCGAGCGCGAAGCCCGTCCAGTGCCACCAGCGTTCCATGCCGAGGCCGAACACCCACTCGCCGATCATCAGCGGGATCGTGGCGGCCGCGCCGAGCAGCACGCTCGCGCGCCAGCTTTCGGCAGCGGCGTGTGGCGTGCGGGCTGCGGAATGCGGAATGAACCCGGCGCCGTAGCCGGCGGCTTTTACGGCGGCGGTCACGGCGTCGTTCGCGGGAGTCGCGCCGGATTTCCAGCGCACGGTCGCGCGCGCGGAAGCGAGGTCCACCACCGCCGTCTCGACGCCGGGCACGGACTGGATGGCGTCAGCGACGTGGCGCACGCAGCCCTGGCAGTTCATGCCGCGGACGGCGAACTCGGTGGCGGGCGGGGCGGGCGGCATGGAGGCGGGTCAGTGGCGCGGCACATCGGTCCCGTGGGATGGAGGGGACGGATGGGACTTGTTGAATGCGACGCAGTCTTCGTAGCGGACGCCGGTTCCACCAAAGATGTCCAGCGCGCTGCCGATGGTGAGGTGGATGCGTCCGCGGCCGGTGCGCGTGACTTCCTCGAGGTCGAGCAGCGAGCGCGCGCCGCCGGCGTAAGTCGTCGGGAGCGGCGAAGTTTCTGCGAGCTGCGAGACGAGTTCGAGGTCCACGCCGCCGCAGAGGCCCTCAACGTCGACGGCGTGAATGAGGAATTCATCGCAGAACGCCGCCAGCCGCGCGAGGGCGGATCCGTTGACGGCGAACTCGGTGAACTTCTGCCAGCGGTCGGTGACGACCCAGTAGCGGCCGTCGCGTTTGCGGCAGCTCAGGTCGAGCACGAGCCGTTCGCGCCCGATGGCGGCGACGAGCGCGCGGACGCGGTCGAAGTCGAGCTGCGCGTCGCGGAAAACCCAGGAGGTGACGATGACGTGCGAGGCGCCGGCGTCGAGCCACGCGCGGGCGTTGTCGAGATTCACGCCGCCGCCGACCTGGAGACCGCCGGGGAATGCGGCGAGCGCCTCGCGGGCGGCGATTTCATTGCCGGGGCCGAGCTGGATCACGTGGCCGCCGCGGAGTCCGTCGCGCTTGTAGAGTTGGGCGAACCAAGCGGCGGGGCGGGGCGAGGTGAAGTTCGTGCGGAGCGCGGCGGGGTCATCGCCGAGTGTGCCGCCGACGATTTGTTTCACGCGGCCTTCGTGCAGGTCGATGCAGGGACGGAACACGCGCGGAGCGTAGTGCCGTGCGGAGGAAATGCCAAGTGAAGCGGACGAACGGCCGCAGGCCGGGCGATGAACCGGCTCGGGCCCGCTCGTCCTCCGGCGGCTTCGCCTCGAGTGTCGGCGATGTAGTCGTTGCCGCTGCGGGCTGTGGTGACGCGGTCGCCGTAGTGCGAGCGCGCGGCGTCGATCATGTTGGTGACCTCGGGTTCGTCGTGGATGACGGGGACTGTGCGCCGTGACTTCGGGGTTCGTGAGAGTTGGGCCATCGGTTCGCGGCAGGATTGGGGCGTCGGGACTTGGAGAGGGCAGGTGACGGCCCGATGAGGAATCACGGATCGGGCGTCGCGCGGCGATGGCGGGTGTGCCGGCTGCCGTGTTACGGAGCAGGGTAGTGGAGTGTCACTTCTCCAAATGCGCGAGCAGCGCCGCGAGCAGATCCGACTTCTTCGCGGCCGCGGACTGGACTTCCTCGGGGCTGGCTTTCTTGGCGTCGGGAGTCGGGGCTTTGCGCCACGCCTCGACGTCGGCGACGAGTTTGGCGAACCACGCGGCGTCGGCGGACTTTTTCGCGGCCTTGGCGGCAATGGGCTGCCAGTCCTTCTTCGCGGCGCCGGCGGCGACGACGGCGACGCCCTTGACGTATTCGGCGGCCTGCACGTCGGGGTTTGGGGTGGCGGGACCGTTGTCGAGTTTCGTGGCCCAGCGGAAGCCGGCGAGGAGGTGTTCGTGGAATGTCGCGTCCTTCCAAGTGGCGTCGTTGTGGCCGAGGTTGGTGTAGAAGAGGCGGCCGGAGCCGAACTCGCGGACCCAGCAGACGGGCACGTGGTAGGGCATCTTTGGGCTGGTCTTGCTCATGTCGAGGCTGAGGAGCACTCGGACGGTCTTGGGGTCGTAGTTGTTGTATTGGTAGATCTCGTCCTTCCACTGAAACTCGGCGGGGAACATTTTCACCGTGGGGTGGGAAGGCTCGTGGTTGACGAAGGAGCAGGTGTTGCCCGCGTTCCAAGGGTGGCCGGCGAAGCTGCCGTTGATCATCTGCACGTAGCCGGGGAACCCGCCGCCGCCGTGGAAGGTGTCGGTGGCGCTGTGCGCGCCGAGGAACGCCCTGCCTGATTTCACAAAGTCGGTGAGCGCCTCGCGCGGGTCGCCCGCGGGCAGCAACACGCCCGTGGTGTAGAAAAACACGGCGTCAAATTGGGCGAGATTCTCACGAGTGAGCGCGGCAATGGAGTCCTGCGAGTTGACGGTCTCGAAGAGGCCGGACTTCCTGCCGATGTCATTGAGCGTCTGCTCGACGAGGCAAAGCTGGTCGGGCGCGGGGCGTTTGACGGGATTGTGGGTGAAGCCCTTGGACTGCGTGATGACGAGCATCTTCTTTGCGGCGGCCTCGGCGTGAAGCGTGAGCGCGACGGAAGCGAGGGCGACCAGGAACGGGAGACGGGCGGAGTTTTTCATGATGGCATGGGGCCGCGGGGGCGCGGACGTTTGGACTTGGGACCGGACGGCGTCATTCAAGGCGGCGGGCGCGCACGGGTCGAGCGAATTCGCGCCGCGCACGTTGCGCTCGACTTTCGCCGCGCCTGCCCGAAAACTCGCCGCTCTTATGGCCACAAAAATGCGGGCGCCGAAATCCGCGACGCCCATCTCGGTCGTCACCGGCGGCGCGGGGTTTCTCGGGTCGCACCTGGTGGACTTGCTCCTCGCGCGCGGGCACCGGGTCATCGCGCTCGACAATCTGGTGACGGGCTCGACGGACAACATCGCGCACCTCGCGGGCAACCGGCGGTTCCGGTTCATTCACCAGGACGTGACGGAGTTCATCTTCCTGGATGAGCCGGTGGATTTCGTGTGGCACTTCGCGTCGCCCGCGAGCCCGATTGATTATCTGCAACTGCCGATCCAGACGCTGAAGGTCGGCTCGCTCGGCACGCACAAGGCCCTCGGGCTTGCGAAGGCCAAGGGCGCGCGGTTCCTCATCGCGTCGACGTCGGAGATTTATGGCGATCCGCTGGTGCATCCGCAGCGCGAGGATTATTGGGGCAATGTGAACACCATCGGGCCGCGCGGCTGTTACGACGAGGCCAAGCGCTTCGCCGAGGCGATGACGATGGCGTATCACACGTATCACGGGGTGGAGACGAGGATCGTGCGCATCTTCAACACCTACGGTCCGCGCATGCGGCTCAACGACGGGCGCGTGGTGCCGGCGTTCGTGAGCCAGGCGTTGACGAACAAGCCGCTCACGGTCTTTGGCGACGGTTCGCAGACGCGCAGCTTCTGCTACTGCTCCGACCTCATCGAGGGCATCTACCGGCTGATGATGAGCGGCCACTCGCTGCCGGTGAACATCGGCAACCCGACGGAGATGACGGTGCTCGAGTTCGCCGAGCACATCATCCGCGCGACAAAGTCCCGCAGTCGCGTCGTCTTCAAGCCCCTCCCGCAGGACGACCCCAAGCAGCGCAAGCCCGACATCACCAAGGCGCGCGCGTTGCTCAAGTGGGAGCCCAGGGTGCCGCTCGCCGCGGGCCTCGTGGACACGATCGCGTATTTCAAGCCGCGCGTCTGAGCCGCGCCGCGCCGGAGATTTACGGACGCGCAAAGCCCGCGGCGCAGGGATTTACTGTTTGACCCACATGCGCTTTTCCGTTACCCCATCTTCAACCAGTTCGCCCCGGTTGGAGTTCCGATGAAATTCGTGCAGGTTCGCGGCGACACAAGACACACCGAATGGCCAAACCATTTCTCTGCATTGATTTCGGCGCGGGCACGCTGAAGATGGGCGAGTTTGAGCACGCCGAGGGCGGCTCCCTCAAACTCGTCCGGTGGGCCGTCAAGCCGCTCGGCCTCGAAGGGGCCCAAGGAGCCACACGCGAAGGCATCGTGCTCGCCAAGCTCCAGGAAGCCATGGCCGAAAACAGCTTCACGGCCCGCAAAGTCAACATCTGCGCGCCCGGCTCCCAGGTCTTCTCCAAGTTCGTCAAGCTCCCCGCCGAATCCGCCGCCAAGCTCGGCGAAATCATCCAATACGAGGCGCAACAAAACGTCCCCTTCCCACTCGACGAAGTCGTCTGGGCCTACCAGCTCCTCGGGCAGGCCGCCGACGGCGGCCTCGAAGTCCTCCTCGTCGCCATCAAGAAAGAAGTCGTCGAAAGCTACCTGCGCCTTTGCGAAGCCGCCAAGCTCGACCTCCAGCTCGTCGATGTCTCCCACGCCGCGCTCATGAACTCCTTCCGGTTCAACTACAGCGACCAGGAAGGCTGCAGCATGATCCTGGACATCGGCGCCAAGACCAGCAACCTCCTCTTCTTCGAGAAGTCCAAGAGCTTCTCCCGCGCCATCACCATCGGCGCCAACTCCATCACCAGCGACTTCGCCAACGAATCCCGCGTCCCCTTCCCCGACGCCGAGCGGATGAAAATCGAGGAAGGCTTCGTCAGCCTCGGCGGCGCCTACGAAGACCCCAACAGCCCGCACCAGGCCTTGCTCTCCAAGATCGCGCGGCAGGTGATGACCCGCCTGCACATCCAGATGAACCAGACCATCCAGTTCTACCGCGGGCAACAGGGCGGCACCGCCCCCCAGCGGCTGTATCTGGCCGGCGGCGCGAGCCTGATGCCCTACACCGCCCAATTCTTCGCCGAAAAACTCAACACCGGCGTCGAATACCTCAACCCTTTCCGTCTCATCCAGATCGACCAGGGCGTCGTCCTCGAGGAACTCGCCAAGCACGCCCACACCTTCGGCGAAGTCGTCGGCCTGGCCATCCGCAACCTCGCGCAATGCCCCGTCGAGCTCAACCTGATGCCCGACACCCACCGCAAGCGCCAGGAATTCAGCCAGAAAAGAGCCTACTTCATCGCCAGCATCTTCAGTGTCGTCCTCGTCGTCTTCGCCATGGGCATGTTCTACAGCTGGGCCAGCGCCAAAAAAGCCAAACAACGCGAAGACCTTGAAAAAGTCTTCAACCCCATGAACGAAGCCGCCGAACGCCTCGGCAAAGCCGTGGAAGAACAAAACGCCATCAAAGGCCAGACCCTCCTCTACGAAGAAATCCTCAAGAACCGCGTCCGGTGGGGCGAAGTCTTCAAAGGCATCCAGGACATCTTCATCAAGATGGAAACCAACCCGCACCGTCCCGACGGCGTGCCCACCAACGAAGTCATCCACTCCGGCATCTGGATCGAAAGCATGGCGGCCGTCGAGGAAGGGCGCGGCGGCGGCGGCGGCCCTCCGTCCCGCGTGCCCCCCCTGGGCGGCGAAGCCGACGCAGCAGCCGCAGCAGCGGCAACCCCGACTTCAGTCGGAGGCAGCGGCGCCATCCACTTCCTGAACCTCAACTGCCGCGCACTCAGCCTGACCAAACACTCCCCCAGCGCCAACTCCGAGTTTGTCCTCGCGCTCCAGCACCAGTTCCAAACCAACGCCCTTTTCGTGGCCGAAGGCACCAGCCTCACCAACCGCATCGAACAAGTCGAAGCCACCAACCACACCTTTGGCTTCGCCGTCACCCTCCAGCTCAAGCAACCCATCCAGCCGTGACCGGCCACCTGGCCGTTCATCCCTGAAACCATGCTCTGGCTCAAACGCAACATTCTCCTCGTCATCAGCGCCCTCGGCGCACTCGCCCTGCTCGGGATTGCCATCGTCTACCTCCTCTCCGAATACGCCGTCTACAATAGCTACGACGAAAGCATCAAGCAGCTCAAGGACGGCATCAAGACCCTCAGCGAATACAACCCCACACCCAGCGAGGCCAACATCGCCATCATCAAAAACAACGGCGTCGTCCTCAAAAAATTCATGGACGAAGCCGAAGGCCTCTTCGTCACCATCACCAACCAGCCCATCGCCCCCGGGCCGTTCATGATCCTGCTCGACAAAAACATCGCCGAGCTCACTCGCGAAGCCACCAACTCCGGCATCACTCTCCCCCCCCGATACAAATTCACCTTCGGCGAACTCCTCGGCCGCCAGATCCAGGTCACACTCATCCCCGACCTCATCATCCAGCTCGAGGAAATCCGCGCCATCGCCAGCGTCCTCTTCGAGTCCCGCATCTCCTCCCTCCAATCCATCCAGCGCACCCCTGTCAAAGGCGAACCCACCAGCAGCAACCCCGAATTCCTCACCGACCGACACGTGGTGACCAACCACTACGGCATCGTTGCCCCCTACGTCGTCAGTTTCAAATGCTTCACCCCCGAACTCGGCTCCGTCCTCAACCGCTTCGCCACCAACCGCTACTTCCTCGTCGTCCGAAAAATCGACATCCAATCCTCCGAAGGCGGCCCCGCCCCCGCCCCCAAGGCCGATCCCGCCGAGGCGGGAGGCGGAACCATGCCCATGCCCAACCCCAATCCCGCCATGGCGGCGCCCCGCCAGCCGGCGCCGGGAGTGCAGCCGCCCGGCAAAGCCGCCAAGGGCGCCGGCGCACCCAAGTCCAACCTCGTCAAAATACTCGATGAAAAGCCCCTGCTCGTCACCATGAAGGTGGACATCATCAAACCCTACAAAGGCCCGCCCCGACAAGTCAGCGTCGCCTCCCCGCCGGCAGCCGGGGCTGCGATGACCGGTGGAAATGGCGAGCCCCCGCAGCCGCCGCCAGGAACCCCTCCCGCCAAATCCAAAAAGTCCAAAGCCACCATGCCGCCTGACGACTCCCCTTAGGCAACCCCATGGAATTCCTCAAGCGCCACTACGAGAAACTCATCCTAACCGTCGTCCTGGCCGGACTCCTCGGCGCGGCGGGCTGGCTCCTTTGGCAGGTCAAACAAGTCGGCATCGAAGTCGACAAAGCCGTCGACGCCCCCGACAACAAGGCCGAAGTCGAGAACCAGCAGAAATACAACGACATCATCGTCAAGCTCAAGACCCCCGCGCCCCTCGACCTCGACAAACTCCACCACGTCTTCAATCCATGGACCTGGTATCTCCGCACCAACGACCAGCAGATCGTCCGTGGAAGCGACATCGGACCCAGGAAGCTCCAGATCAGCAAGCACACCCCCCTGCACCTCGTCGTGGATGCCAAGGCCAGCACCACCACCGACCGCACCAACATCACCCTCTACTTCACCCGCGAATACCACACCAACGCCAACTTGCGCACCGCCATCCCGCGATCCACCCAGACCGGCGGCACCGCCAAACTCGACGACACCCTCCGCGCCCTCCTCAAGGAAGCCACCGGATTCAACACCCCTGAACTTCAGTTCGTGGTGGACATCCACATGACCAACGAACCGCCCGTGCTCGACTACAAGATCACGCCCGGCAATCCCTACAAACGCATCATGGGCTACGCCATCGACTTGGCGTATCCCCTCGAACCCCTGCCCGCCATTCCCGCCAACCGCCGCGTCGGCGACACCATCACTTTCGGCGGCGAATCCTACAAAATCATTGCAATCAAGGACACCGAGTTCATAGTCGAATCCGTCTCCACTGAAAAGCGGACGATCATCCCCATCCCAATCAGGCCACGGCAATAAACCGAACTGTATGACAAACTCCAGTCCCCTGTGGGCCGGAGCCGCAAAGGCTCTGGCACTCGCCATCCTCGTCCATGCAACGGCTGGATCGCTCCGGGCCCAGGTGGACCCCGCCAAGGCCCGCGACGACCTCATCCGGCTCATGGAAGAGGAAGCCCACAAACGGGCGGCCACCGCCCAGCAACTGAACCTCAACCTCCTCTACGCCGAGCGCGTCCACAAGGAAGGCAACCTGACCAATGCCGCCACGCTTTACGAGGGGTGCATCCTGCTGGCGCGGCAGCTCGGCGAGGTGAACGTGGATGCGCCGCTCAAGCGGGCGTTCTCCGGCCTCACGGCCGCGCGCATCGCGCTGGCGTATCGGTATCAGGAGAACGGGGAGTTCAAGCGCGCCGCGGAAGAGGCGGACAAGTTGCTGGTGTTCGAACCCACCAATGAGAAAGCCAGGGAGTTCAAGGAATTCAATGCGCAAGTGGAAATCGGCCAGCGCGGGCGGACACCGAGCAAGGAGGCGTTGAGCAAGCTGCCGGGATTCGCGGAGAACCGGACGAAGGTGGCGTCGATGATCCAGGACGCGCGCGTCTACTACCAGATCAGACGGTTCGACGAGTCGGAGGAGATGTTGAAGGAAGCGCTGAAGCTGGATCCCTACAACGACATCGCGTATTACTATCTGCGGCTGATCTTGGAGGCGCGGTTCGACGAAGAAATCCGGAAGCAGGAGCACAACTACAACGTGAGGGTGCTGGAGATCAAGAAGCTGTGGAGCAAGGAGTCGCGAAGCGGCCTGCCGGTGCCGAGCCAGTATTACCGGACGAACGCGGAGGTGCCGTGGCAGGTCTACACCAGCAAGGGACGCCAGCAGATTTTGTCGAAGATGGAGAAGATCGTGTTCCCCGAGGTTTCTTTCGACGGATTGCCGCTCAACGAGGTGGTGAAGATCATCAGCGACGACACCAAGAAGTATGACCCCGACAAGAAGGGCATCAACTACCTGCTGAACTCGCAGATTTTGGATGACCTGCCGTTGAGCGCTGCGGGGCAGCAGGCGGGGGGGGCGGAACCGCCGCCGATTCTGGACGCGGCGGGCAATCCCATCGCGCCGGCCGGGGGCACGGGCCCGACGCGGATTGACCTGGATACGGTGATCGTGAAGGTGACGCCGGCGTTGAAGGACTTGACGCTGGCGCAGGTGCTGGATGTGGTGATCAAGTCGGCGGACAAGCCGATCAAGTTCTCGGTGGAGGATTACGCGATCATGTTCACGCAGCGGCTGCCCGAGTATGCGAACCTCTACACGCGCATCTTCCGTGTGAACCCGAACACGTTCAGCGAAGGGCTCAACGGGGTCATTGCGATCCCCATCACGCCCGTGGTCTCCGGCACGGGCGGCGCGGGCGGCGGCGGCGCGGGCGGCGGCGGCGGCGGACTCGGCGGCGGCGG